>JBILQA010000334.1:0-3330 GCA_044373535.1 Akkermansiaceae bacterium
ACGGCAAGACTCCCATCGAAGTCCGCTACTCATGGCACTAACCCGCACCAAGACCCAACCACCAACTTCCATGATTTTGCGCGCCATCTCCATCCTTGCCTGCGCCAGCGTCATCGGTGCTGTTAGCCACGCCGCCGAGCAGGCCGACTACTACCTGCGCGAGGAAATCCCGCTGCCTCCGGGCGAGGTCATGGAGATCGGCTCAATCGCCCTGCTGCCTGAGCGCAAGGTGGCTGTGACGACGCGCCGCGGCGACCTGTGGATCTGCTCAGGCGCCTATGGCGCGGACCTCAGCAAGGTGAGCTGGACAAAGTTTGCCACTGGGCTGCACGAGCCGCTTGGCATGTTCTGGCGCGACGGCTCGCTCTGGCTGACCCAGCGGCCCGAGGTCAGCCGCCTAACCGACTCCAACAAGGACGGCGTGGCCGAGACCTTCGAGACGGTCTCCGCGGGTTGGGGGATCCGCGGCGACTATCACGAGTACGCGTTTGGCTCCGAGCCGGACGCCAACGGCGACATCTGGGTGGTCCTCTGCCTAACAGGATCATTCACCGCCGAGTCGGATTGGCGCGGCTGGTGCGTGCGGGTCACGCCCAAGGGGGAGATGATTCCGACTTGTTCGGGGATCCGCTCGCCGGGCGGGATTGGCTTCAACGCCGCGGGCGATACGTTTTACACCGACAACCAGGGGGTGTGGAATGGCTCGTCGTCGCTGAAGTGGCTCAAGCCCGGATCGTTCCAAGGCAATCCGACGGCCAACAAGTACTACAAGCTAGGCAAGGACCTGGCGGCGCCGCCGGAGGTGGCGGACAAGTCGCGGATTGTCAGCGAGCGCGCGAAGCATCCGAGTTTTATTCCGCCGGCCGTGGTGTTTCCCCACGGGCGGGTCGGCCAGTCGCCCACCGGGATTGCCGTGGACAAGACCGGCGGGAAGTTTGGCCCGTGGGACGCCCAGCTGTATGTTGGCGAGCAGACCCACTCGCAGGTCCAGCGCGTATGCCTGGAGAAGGTCAACGGCATCTATCAGGGAGCGGTGTTCCATTTTCTCGAGGGCTTTGAGGCGGGAATCATCCCGCTGCGGATGGACCAGAAGGAGGGGGTGATGTTTGTCGGCGGGTCAAACCGCGGCTGGGGGTCGCGCGGGTCCAAGCCATTCACGTTTGAGCGCGTGCGGGCAACCGGCAAGGTGCCCTTCGAGATCAAGACCATGACGGCCAACAAGGATGGCTTCACGCTGAGCTTCACCGAGCCGGTTGATCCGCAGAGCGCGGCCGATCCGGCCGCGTACGAGATGGCCGCCTGGACCTACATTCTGCAGGCCGAGTACGGCAGCCCCGAGGTGGATCAGGCGACGCCGAAGGTCACCGCCGCGAAGGTCTCCGCGGACGGCAGGTCCGTGCGCCTAACCATCGAGGGGCTCGTCAAGGGCCACGTCCACCAGCTCAGCGCCAAAGGCGTGAAGTCCGCCGCCGGCGGCCCGCTGTGGCATCCGGAGGCATTCTACACGCTCAACGAGATCCCTAACTGACCATTCCAACCACCGCCAAAGCCATGAAACGCACCATCCACCTTGCCAGTCTCGCGCTGATGCTAACCGCGCCGTGCCTGCGCGCGCAGAACCCGGCCTACCTAACCGCCGAGGAGGCACAGGCGGCGGGGCCCGACTTCGCGCTGCAGGGCGAGTACGCGGTTGGCACACCCGGCGGCCCGGGGGCGCTGGGTGTGCAGATTGTCGCCCTGGGCGGGATGAGTTTCCGCTGGGTCGAGTATGACGGCGGCCTTCCAGGCGCGGGCGCCAAGGGCAAGGCGACGGCAAACATCGAGGCCAAAGCGGTCGATGGCCGGGTTGAGTTTGCCCGTGCGGACGGCTCGAAGGGGATCTTGCTCAAGGAGGGGATGAGTGTCCAAACCAAGGACGGCAAAAAGGTGGCGCTGGCCAAGGTTGAGCGCAAGAGTCCGACGTTAGGCAAGAAGCCGCCACAGGGTGCGGTGGTGTTATTTGATGGCACTAACACCGATGCCTGGAACAACGGCAAGGCGACGCCAGATGGCTTGCTCATGCAGGGCCCCACCAGCAAACAGGCCTTCGGCGACCACACAATCCACCTGGAGTTCCGCACGCCGTTCAAGCCATTCGGCCGCGGCCAGGACCGCGGCAACAGCGGCCTCTACATGCAGAGCCGCTATGAGACCCAGGTTCTCGACAGCTTCGGCTTGGAAGGGAAAATGGATGAGACCGGCGGCGTCTACTCGATCAAGGAGCCGGCCCTCAACATGTGCCTGCCGCCGCTGAGCTGGCAGACCTACGATGTGGAATTCACCGCCGCGCGGTTTGATGCGGAGGGCAAGAAGACCGCCAATGCGCGCATGACGGTTTTGCTCAACGGCGTGAAGGTCCAGGACAACCTCGATCTGACCCACTCGACGACCGCCTCGCCGATGAAGGAAGGACCCGAGCCGGCTCCCGTGTTCTTGCAGGACCACGGCAACCCGGTGCGCTACCGCAATGTCTGGGTGCTGCCTGCCAAACCCTGACCCAACCATGAGTCCAGTTAAAGTGAGCCGCAGCTGCCCAGCCGCCCTGGGGATCCTTGCGCTTCTGGCGCCACTGACGTCACCCGCGTCAGCCCAGAGCGGCTATCCGATTCAGGCGCTTGGCTTCAACGAGGTCCACCTGGCCCCTGGTTTCTGGGCCGAGCGGCTGCGCATCAATGGCGCGGTGAGCCTGCCGCACGCCTTGGCCCAGTGCGAGGCGACCGGGCGCATCGACAACTTTGCGCGTGCCGGCGGCGCCTTGCAGTCCGAGCATGTTGGATTTCACTTCAACGACTCGGACGTCTACAAAGTCGTCGAGGGTCTGTCGCGCCAGCTGGTTGTGACGCCCGACGCGGCCCTGCAGAAGTCGCTCGACGGGGTCATCGCGAAGATCGCCTCGGCACAACAGAAAGATGGTTATATCCATCCGTTTGTCACCCTGCACGCCGACGAGAAGCGCTGGCAGAAGCCCGACCTGCACGAGCTTTACTCGATGGGTCACCTCATCGAGGCAGGCGCGGTGAACTTCATGACCAGCGGCAAGCGCGAGTTGCTTGAGGTGGCCATCCGCGCGGCGGACCGGATCGACGCAGACTTCAAGCCGGGCACGGGCCCGCTAGGCTATCCCTCCGAGCACCAGCAGGCGGAGATCGGACTGGTGCGCTTGTTTGAGGCGACCGGTGAGAGGAAATACCTTGAGCTGGCCAAGCGCCTGCTCGACGCGCGTGGCCGCGCCGACGGGCGTGCGCTCATGGGGCCCTACTGCCAAGACCACCAGCCGGTTGCAGAGCAGCG
>JBILQA010000335.1:0-3328 GCA_044373535.1 Akkermansiaceae bacterium
GTTCCGGCGTCTCTTGGCGCATGGCCGAAGCAACCCACCGCCTATTTCTGCTCGACGGCATGGCGCTCATTTACCGGGCGCACTTTGCGTTCATCCACAATCCGATCCGCAACTCGCAGGGGGTCAATACCTCGGCCCTCTACGGCTTCACCAACACGCTGCTCCAGATCCTTGAGAACGAGGGCCCAACCCACCTTGGCGTGGCGTTTGACACCTCCGCGCCCACCCCGCGCCACGAGATCTTCCCCGCCTACAAGGCGCAGCGCGATGAGATGCCCGAGGAGCTTGCCGCGGCCATCCCGTTTGTGAAGGACCTCTGCCGCGCCTTCCACCTGCCCATCCTCGAGATCGACGGCTTCGAGGCCGACGACCTCATCGGCACCCTGGCCAAGCGCGCCGAGCGCGATGGATCGTTCCACACCTTCATGGTCACGCCCGACAAGGACTTCGCCCAGCTTGTTAGCCCGGCGATCACCATGTGGAAACCCGGCCGCAAGGGCAGCGAGCGCGAAATCCTCGACCTCCCCGCGACCTTGGCGAAGTGGGACATCCAGCGCACCGAGCAGGTCATCGACATCCTCGGCCTGATGGGCGACGCGTCGGACAACATCCCCGGTGTCCCCGGCATCGGCGAGAAAACCGCCCAGAAACTCATCGCCGAGTTCGACTCGGTGGAAAACCTCATCGCCAATGTCGACAAGCTCAAGGGCAAGCTCAAGGAGCGCATCGAGCAGCACGCCGAGCAGGCAGTCCTCTCCAAGCACCTCGCCACCATCATCACCGACGCGCCGGTGGACGTCCCGTTTGAGAAGTTACTGCTGGAGCCGCGGGACGACGCCGCCGTCAAGGAGCTCTTTAACCGCTTTGAGTTCCGCACCCTGACGCGCCGCCTCTTCAACGAGGACGGCTCCCCCACCCCGCCGCCCGCCGGCAAAGGGGCAAACGCCGCCGGGACCAGCGCCACTGGCGCACCCGCCAACTCGCCAACGTTATTTGAGACCTTCAAGCGCATCGGCGAGGTGGAGCACACCTATCACCTTGCCGACAGCGCCGAAAAACAGGCCGAGCTGTTTACCCTGCTCGCCGCGCAGCCGCGGTTCTGCTTCGACATCGAGACCACTTCGCTGGACCGGTTCACCGCCCGGTTGTTGGGCGTGGCATTCTGCTGGGCCGCGCACGAGGCGTGGTACCTGCCCATCACCGAGCTAACCACCCAGCTGCCGGCGCTCGCAGAGGCACTCGGCGGGCCGGCCGAGAAGATTGGCCACAACCTCAAGTACGACCTTGGCGTGCTGCTGAACCACGGCGTCTGTGTGAAGGGTCCGTTGTTTGACACCATGCTCGTCCACCAACTCATCGCCCCCGATCAGCGCCACGGCATGGACTATCTGGCGGAATGTTTGTTGGGCTACACGCCGATCACCCTGGGGGACCTGCACCTGGCCAACCAGGCCGCCGCGGACGCCGAGCCGGCCATGGCGGGCGCCGACGACCTGTTTGCCTTCGCCCACAAGACCCGCGCGACCAAGGAGATCGACGTGGCCGCCATCCCCCTGGCCAAGCTCGCCGAGTACGCCGCGGAGGATGCCGACGTGACCTGGCAGATCGCCGACAAGCTGCGGCCGCAGCTTGTCGCGTCCGGCCAGCTGGCGGTCTACCAGAATGTCGAGGCGCCGCTGCTGCCGGTGTTGGTCAACATGGAGATGGAAGGCATCTCGATTGACATCCCCGCCCTTGGCGAGATCGCCGCGGAACTGCAGATCCAGATCACCGGGCTGGCTGCCTCGATCTCCACCCACGCCGGGCGGCCGTTCAACCTGGCGTCGCCAAAACAGTTAGGAGAGATCCTTTTCACCCACCTGGGTCTCGCCGACAAGGCGAAGAAGACCAAGACCGGCCAGTTCAAGACCGACGAGGCAACTTTGGCGACCCTTGAGGGCAAGCACCCGATCATCACCGACATCCTCGCCTGGCGCGAGTCGACCAAGCTGAAGTCGACCTACCTTGACGCCCTACCAACCCACCTGGTGCCGCGCACCGGGCGGATCCACACCCACTTCCACCAGTTAGTCGCGGCCACCGGCCGGCTCGCGTCAACCGACCCGAACCTGCAGAACATCCCGATCCGCACGCCCGCGGGCCGCCAGATCCGCAAGGCCTTCATCCCGCGCGTCGGCTTCACGCTGCTGTCCTGCGACTACTCGCAGATCGAACTGCGGGTGATGGCGGCGCTGGCCAACGACGCGTCGATGATTGACGCGTTCCGCCGCGACCTCGACATCCACGCCGCCACCGCCGCGAAGGTCTTCGGCGTCGCCGAGGACGCCGTCACCACCGACATGCGCCGCACCGCCAAGATGGTCAACTTCGGCATCATCTATGGCATTTCCGCCTTCGGACTGTCCCAACGCTTAGGTATCCCGCGCACCGAGGCCGCGGCCATCATCGACGCCTACTTCCGCGAGTATCCGGCGATCCGGGAATTCATGGAGAACACCATCGCCGAAGCCCGCGCTAACGGTTATGTCGCCACGCTAACCGGCCGGCGGCGCTACTTCCCGGACATCACCTCGGGCAACCAGAACATCCGCGGCAATGCCGAGCGCGCGGCGATCAACACGCCCATCCAAGGAAGCGCGGCGGACATGATCAAGCTGGCAATGGTCAAGGTGGCCGACCTGCTGCGCGAGCGCTCCGCGGAGACCCGCATGCTCCTCCAGGTCCACGACGAACTTGTCTTCGACCTCGCCTACGCCGAGGCCGCCGACCTTGTCCCGCAAATCCTCGAGGTCATGAGCACCGCCCTGCCGCTCCCGCACGCAGTCCCGGTGAAAGTCGAACACGGCACCGGCCCAAACTGGCTCGCCGCCCACTAGGCGCGACTCTTTGGAAGTGCGGTGGCAAGCGCAGCGCGACACCGGTTTGGCTCAATCCCGCGCGCTCGCAGGCCCTTCAGCGGCTTGCCGGGGAATCCAGCCACCGGTCATTCAACTCAAACGCAAGCCCGGCAAGCGGCGTGGTGACTTCCCGCGCTTCAGGTTGAGCCAAAGCGGTGCGGCGGGGAGTACCCCTTCCCACCGCAACCCAAACATTGGCTCGATCCGCGGCCTCGGGCGCCGCAGGCTCCTGCCAATGGCCAAGAGTATCCCGCCGCATATTGACTTGTCTGCGCCGTTATCGCTGAGGACATCGTTTCTGTTTCCATTGCAGTCGCCCCTTGCACGCCGGGAGGTCTTGATTGGCTCCTTATGGCTGCTGGTTCCGGGAATCGGATGGATTCTCAACATGGGCCACCGGATCATGATGATCCACCGGATGCAGCATGGGC
>JBILQA010000336.1:0-3324 GCA_044373535.1 Akkermansiaceae bacterium
TTCATGTGAGGGAAAAATCAGTGGGCTTACGGTCGGCGGCTACGTTGGCTGTTCGCCCTGCGTTGGCAAGCCTTCTTTGACAATTCCCGCCTTTCCGGGAACTGCCTAACACCTGCTGGGCTTGCCGGCCTTTTCAGCGCCGCAGCGAGCTTTCCAGCATTCCGAGGACCTCCTTGAGGCCCGCCTCGCTTTGCATCCGCTGGCTCACCTTGCGGCACGCGTGGATGACCGTCCCGTGGTCCCGGCCACCGAAGGCCTCGCCGATTTCCACCAGCGACCCCTTGGTCAGCGACCGGCTCAGATACATCGCCACCTGGCGCGGAAAGGCGATGTTCGCCGGTCGGCGCCGGCTCGTCATGTCCGCTAGCCGCACGTCAAAGTGCTCCGCCACGATGCGTTGGATCGAGTCCACCGTCACCTGGCGCGTCGCCTCCTCGCGCAGAATGTCGCGCAGCAGGTGCTCGACCCGCTCGATGGTTAGGTTCTCGCCGGCCAGCGAGGCGAAAGTCGCCACGCGCATGAGCGCCCCCTCGAGCCGGCGCACATTGCTGCGGATGCGCTCGGCCAGGTAGCGGATGATCGCGTCGTCGATCGAGACATGCCACTCGTCCATCTTGCGGCGCAGGATGGCGATGCGGGTCTCGACGGCGGGCGGCTGCAGCTCGACGGTTAGACCACACTCGAAGCGCGAAACAAGGCGCGGCTCGAGGTTCTTGATCTCGCAGGCGGGCCGGTCGCTGGTGAGCACCACTTGGTGGCGCCCGTCCAACAAGGTGTTGAACGTGTGGAAGAACTCCTCCTGGGAGCGCTCCTTGCCGACGAGGAACTGGACGTCATCGATGAGCATGACGTCCACCGAGCGGTAGCGCTTGCGGAAGCGCTCGATGTCGCCCTTGCGGATCGCATCGATGAACTCGTTGGTGAACTTCTCGCACGTCAGGTAGACGACGCGGGCGTCCGGATTTTCCGCCAGGAGCTGCTGGCCGATGGCTTGCATCAGGTGGGTCTTGCCCAGCCCGGAATTGCCGTGGATGAAGAGCGGATTGTAGCTGACGCCGGACTTTTTGGCCACCGCCTGGCAGGCCGCATGAGCAAACTGGCTGTTGGTGCCGACCACGAAGCGCTCGAAGCTGTGCATCGGGTTGAGCCCCACCGCCTTGAGCTTCTTGTCGCCAAGCGCCGCGGCCGCCTGCGGCCGGCCTGCAAAACTTTCGCGCGCCGGCATGACCTCGTCGAGCTCGCCGTCGCCGACCATGAGCACCACCCGGCGCAACCCGTCGAGACACTCGGCAAACGCCGCAGAGAGCTCCGGCAGGTAGTTGGTTTCAATCCAAACCCGGTGGATCTCGTTAGGCACCCGCACCACCAGTTCCGTGTCACTGATCTCGCCCAGGCGCGCTGCGCGGAACCAGCGCTGCAAGGCATCCTCGCCGACCATCCGGCCCAGCGCGCGGGTCACCTCCTGCCATACCGCTTGCGGCTCAAGCCCACCGCGCTCGCTCCCGATGCGCCCCATGCCTCCGAGACCCTCCTCATCCAACAGCCCGCCCATGCCTCTGCCCGCAGCCGCAGCCGCCAACCCAACCACCATTCCCCCGTCCTGTTCCTCGCGTTCCTTCACAACAAATTTTTGTTCTCGATAAAGTGTGTTAGTTTTTCCCTTCCCGGTCGCCCCGGGTTGCCCAGCACGCAGCGGAACGTCGCAACCAATACGTCACTTCATCGGCGCGGTGGAAAAACATTCTGCCACGCTCTAACAATCGGGTGGCGCCGCGGCGTTTCCACGGGCGTTCCACACCGGAAAAATTTTATCCCCGGCGCGGGATTTTAATAAGCAAAGCTGAAACATCACCACGCGGCGGGCGCGCGGTGCGGGGCCTCTGGCGCAGCGAAAGCCCTTTACCCCTCAAGGTTCATCCGCTTTGGGCAAGCGCTCATGTCTGGCGCGGGCGCGCCGCGGCGGCGGGATTTTGCCGCTGTGCGGTTGACCGCGGCGCTTGCTTGGACATGACTGGAGGATGCCAGCCGACTTCGCCACCCTCCGCCGCCACCTTCAGCGGCGGCTTGCAATCATTGCAGACCACGGCTGGCGCGACACGGCGCCCGCTGAGCACCTCGCCGCGCTTGCCGAGGTGTCCAGCGCCATTGAGCTCTGGCACCAGCGGCACAGCGGTGAAATCCCCGCCCAGCTCCGCCATTTCCTGGCCCAGGCGAGCCTGACAAAAGCGCTGCAGTGGCTTGATGACGCGGCGCCAGCGGCGGATTGAGATGTTCTGTTGGGAATCGCCTTGTCCCGGCTTGGTTGAGCCGGTTAGTCTCCGCCAGTCTTTGCCACGTGAATTCACGCCCACCCGAAAGCCACGTCGTTGGCATCATCCCAGCGCGCTGGGGATCATCGCGCTTCCCCGGGAAGCCGCTCCATCTGATAGGCGGCAAGCCGCTGGTGCAGCACGTCTGGGAGCGCTGCGGCGAGTGTGGTCTGCTAGACGGGATTGTCGTCGCCACCGATGACGCGCGGATTTTCGCCGCCTGCGAGGGATTCGGCGCGCAAGTGGTCATGACCCGCGCGGAGCATCCGACCGGGACGGACCGAATCGCCGAAGCGCTCGCAGGCCTCCCGCGGGCAAGCCACGTGATCAACATCCAGGGCGACGAGCCGCTCATTGATCCGCACCTCATTGACGCGCTGGCCGCGGCCATCACCGGCGACCCGACGCTGGACATGGCCACCGCGGCCAATCCAATGGACGCGCATGACCCGGCGGTAGCCGACCCTAACGTCGTCAAGGTCGTCACCGCGCTCAACGGGCGCGCGCTGTATTTCTCACGCTCGCCGCTGCCGTTTTTCCGCAATCCGGTGCCGGGCCTCGCGGTGTTGCGCCACAAGGGCATTTACGCCTACCGGCGGAGTTTTCTTGAGCGCTTTGTCACCTGGCCGCCCTCGCCGCTTGAAATCGCCGAGTCGCTCGAACAACTTCGTGCATTGGAGAATTCCGCCTCCATCCTCGTCCTGTCCACCAGCGATGCTTCCCCCGGCGTCGACACCCCGGCCCAAGCCCTTGAGGTCGAACGCCTTCTCGCCCTCCGTTGAGCCCTTCAACCCATTCTTCACCGCCCATGAAATACATCTTTGTCACTGGAGGGGTCGTTTCCTCGCTTGGAAAAGGACTCGCCGCTGCCTCCATCGGCACCCTGCTAGAGCATCGCGGCCTCAAGGTCCTGCTGCAAAAGTTCGACCCCTACCTCAACGTCGACCCGGGCACCATGTCGCCCTATCAGCACGGCGAGGTTTACGTGCTCAATGACGGCGCGGAGACCGACCTC
>JBILQA010000053.1:0-11442 GCA_044373535.1 Akkermansiaceae bacterium
CGATTTGCGGCCGCGCCAAGCGAGTTTTGCCATGAAAGCCGCCCGAATCCACCGCTTTGGTGCCCCTGAGGTGATCCGCATCGACGACGTCCCGCCGCCGCAGCCGAAGGAAAACCAAGTGTTGCTGAAGGTGGCGGCGAGCAGCCTCAACCACATTGATCTAAGCGTGCGGGCGGGCGAGATGAAGCTGCTCACCCAGTTCAAGATGCCGCGCACGCTGGGGTTTGATGTGGCGGGCGAGGTGATGGCATGCGGCGCCGGGGTGACGAGTTTTCTCCCCGGCGACCGGGTGGCCGGGATGACCGGCCTTTCCTCCGGCGGGGCGGCCGAATTTTGCTGCATCCGCCAGAGCCAGGTGACGCGGGTGCCGGATGACGTCAGCCTGCTGGATGCCGCGGCGGTCCCGTTGGCCGGGGCCACCGCGCTGCAGGCGCTGCGCGGGTTTGCCCACCTGCGTGCCAACCAGCGGGTGCTCATCAACGGGGCCGCCGGGGGCGTCGGCAGCTATGCGGTCCAGCTTGCCAAGATCATCGGCGCCCACGTCACCGCGGTTTGCCGGACCCAGCATTTTGACCACGTCCGCGCGCTGGGTGCGGACCACTGCATTGATTACCACCACGACCCGCTGACAACCACGGAGACGAAGTACGATGTGGTGTTTGACGCGGCGGCCAAGCTCAACGTCCAGCAACTCAACGCCCTGGTCCACCACGGCGGACAGTTCGTGACCACCCGCCCGGGACCCAACCAGCTTGTCGAGAGCCTCATCGAGTTTTTCCGCGGCGCCGTGCACCTCCACTTCATCCTGACCAAGCCGCGGCCGGGTGATTTCGCCCTGTTGCTGCGCCTCATCGCGGATGGCCGGCTCAAGCCGTGCATTGCCCGCTCATTCCCCTTGGCCGATGCGGCTGGCGCCCACCGGTTCTTTGAAACCGAAAGCGTCGCTGGAAAAATCCTGCTTCTGGCGTAATCGGCAGGCCCAATGCTCAAATGAGATCCGTCTGATCAGACCGGTCCGACCGATCATTCCCAAAGAAAAAGGGAGCCGGCGAGGGCTCCCTAAATCGTGCGACCAAAATGGTGGGTAGGAGAGGATTCGAACCTCTGAAGGCAGAGCCAGCAGATTTACAGTCTGCCCCGTTTGACCGCTCCGGAACCTACCCCTGATTGGTCGCGGGGCGATACGTAGGAGTGCGCGGCGGGGATGACAAGGGCAAAACGAGAGAAATCCCAAATCAGGCGACTCCGCTCGCGGGGGCACCTTGGTCGCACGAAGCGCCTGAACCCGAGTCCGTGCGGGCCCACAATCCGCACCCCGCCAGCCGAATGGCTTGCCAATAGGGCATTCCTCCATTACCGCCGCGCTATGCCAATCGCCACTCCGAGCCAGTACGCCGCCATGCTTGATGCCGCCCAGCAAGGGGGTTACGCCTACCCGGCGATCAACGTGACCTCTTTGACGACCGCCAATGGCGCGCTTAAGGCCTTCGCCGACTCCAATAGCGACGGCATCATCCAAGTTTCCACCGGTGGCGGGAAGTTCGCCTCCGGCGTGGCCGTGGGCGACGAGGCGTTTGGCGCCATCGTGCTCGCCGAGGCGGTCCACCGCCTGGCCGAGAAGTACAACGTGCTCATCGCCTTGCACACCGACCACTGCCAGCCAAACAAGGTCGATTCGTTCCTGCGCCCGCTGTTGGATGCGTCGCGCGCGCGGATTGCCGCCGGCAAGGGTCCCCTGTTCCAGTCGCACATGTTGGACGCGAGCGAGTTGCCGCTTTCCGAGAACCTCGCCCTGTCCAAGGGCCTGCTGGTCGAGTGCGCCGAGCTGGGGATCATCCTGGAAGTGGAAGCCGGCGTGGTCGGCGGCGAGGAGGACGGCCACGACACGTCGCATGTCGCTGCCGACAAGCTTTATACGACGCCCGAGGACATGCTTGAGGTGTACGAGACGCTCAACGGCCTGGGCCGCTTCATGTTTGCCGCAACCTTTGGCAACGTCCACGGGGCGTACAAGCCGGGCGCGGTGAAGCTCAAGCCAACGATTCTGCGCGACGGCCAGAAGGCGGTGGCCGACAAGTACGGCGCCGCGGCCGAGATGGACCTGGTTTTCCACGGTGGCTCGGGGTCCTCGCTCGAGGAAATCCGCGAAACGCTCAACTACGGCGTCGTGAAGATGAACATCGACACCGACACCCAGTACGCCTTCACCCGACCGATCGTCACCCACATGTGCCAAAACATCGAGGGCGTCCTCAAAATCGATGGCGAAGTGGGCGACAAAAAGGCCTACGATCCTCGCTCCTACCTCAAAAAGGCCGAACTTGGCCTCTGCGAGCGGATGAAAACCGCCTGCAACGACCTGCTCTCCACCGGCCGGTCAATCTACCAAAAGTAAAAATCCATGCCTGAGTCCGCCCCCTCCCCTGCGCCGAAGGAAAACCCCTTGGCTAACATCCTGATCAACGTGATCATTCCGGTGTTGGCCTTGAGCTACCTGAGCAAGGATCCCGCGCTGCAGCTCAAGCTCGGCAAGGCGATCCAGCCATGGCACATCGGGCCGGCCTGGGCGATGGTCGTGGCGCTGGTCTTTCCGCTCGGCTTCGGGGTGCGGCACTTCTTGCGCACCCGCAAGGCGAACGTGATTTCCTTCATCGGGCTTGGCTCGGTGCTGCTCACCGGCGGGCTAACGCTCTACCTGTGGAACGCGGACGGCACGGTGAAGCCCTACGCGGCGCCGCTTTTTGGCATCAAGGAGGCGATGGTGCCGCTGATTCTGGGGATTCTGGCGCTGGTTTCCCACCGCGGGAAGTCGCCGCTGCTCGGGGCGATGCTCTATTCACCCAACTTGTTCGACATCGCCAAGATCGAGAAAACCATCGAGGCCAACGGCCAGCACGCGGCCTACCAGCGGTTGCTGTGGCACAGCACCCTGCTATTCGCCGGCTCGTTCCTGCTGAGCACCTTGATGAACTTCTTCCTGGCCCTGTATTTCCTCGGCGGGCTCGACCGGCACGCGCCCGACGCGCTGGAGCTATACAACGCGCAGATTGCGCGGCTCACCGGGTGGAGTTTCGCGGTCATCGGCGCGCCGATCCTGATTTTCCTCTTTCTCACCCTGCTGCGCCTGCTCGCCGGCCTGCGCA
The DNA here is from genome assembly GCA_044373535.1 of Akkermansiaceae bacterium. GTDB lineage: Bacteria > Verrucomicrobiota > Verrucomicrobiia > Verrucomicrobiales > Akkermansiaceae > JBILQA01. The sequence continues at coordinate 3,144 of JBILQA010000053.1, forward strand.
AGCTCACCGGGCTGAGCAACGACGCTATTCTGTTGGCGAAGTAGTCCTTGCCGCGACTTCGCCGTTAAGCTCGCGGAGGGGTCACTTAGCTCAATCGTGAGTGAGCCAATCCGGTATTCGCCTGAGGCGGCAAAAGGTCTGACGTGAGGAGCAGCGGAGCTTCAGGCACCCGGGGTAGGCGACTGAAGTCGCTACTCCTTGCGGCTTCGACCCCTTTCCTTTGACATCGCGGGCGAGGTTCCATAAACCCGCGGCGTCATGCCCACCTACCGCGTTCTCGTTTCGGATCCGATCTCAGAAAAAGGCGTGGAAGCGCTCGCCGCCCACCCGGACATCGAAGTGGATGTCAACACCGGCCTGGCGCCGGAGGAGTTGTTGAAGATCATCGGCAACTATCACGGACTGGTGGTGCGCTCCCAGACGAAGGTTTCCCGCGAGGTGTTTGCCGCGGCGACCAACCTCAAGGGCATCGGCCGCGCCGGCGTGGGCGTGGACAACATCGACCGCGAGGCCGCCACCGACCACGGCGTGGTGGTGATGAACACCCCGAGCGGCAACACGATTTCCACCGCCGAGCACGCGTTTTCCCTGATGCTCTCGCTGGCGCGCAGCATCCCGCAGGCCCACGCCTCGATCATCGCCGGCAAGTGGGACCGCAAGACGTTCCAAGGCATCGAGATGCACGGCAAGCGCCTGGCCATCCTCGGGATGGGCCGGATCGGCAGCGAGTTTGCCAAGCGCGCCCAGGCATTCGGCATGGTGGTTGTCGCCTACGACCCGTTCCTCAGCCAGGCCCGCGCGCAGGCGATGAAGGTTGAGCTGGCGGCCACCGCCTCCGAGGCGCTCACCGGCGCGGATGTGGCCACCCTGCACATGCCGCTCACCGAGGACACCAAGCATCTCGTTAACGCCGAGCGGATTGCCCTGATGAACCCGGGCGCGCTGATCATCAACTGCGCCCGCGGCGGCCTGGCCGACGAGGTGGCCATCGACGCAGCCCTGAGCAGCGGCCAGCTTGCCGGCGTGGCGCTTGACGTTTACGAAGTTGAGCCGCCAGCCGCCAACAACCCGCTGTTTGCCCACCCGAAGACGGTTTTCACCCCGCACCTTGGCGCCTCGACCTTTGAAGCCCAGGAAAACGTTGGCATCGAAGTCGCCCAGCAGGTCCGCGACTTCCTCACCACCGGCGAAATCCGCAACGCGGTGAACATGCCCAACCTGGACGCCAAGACTTTGGCCGAAGTTGGCGGCTACCTCGACCTGGCCGATGCCCTCGGCAAGCTCCTCGCCAAAATCGGCCCCAACCAGGCCGACGCGATCCGCATCACGTTTTCCGGCGCCGTCGCCGAGCTCGATACCGAGCTCATCACCCGCAACGTGCTCGTCGGCTACCTCGCCAGCGCACGCAACGAGGCCCAGGTCAACCTGATCAACGCCCCGGCCGTCGCCAAATCCCTCGGCCTGCGCGTCACCGAGTCCAAGGCCGCCGTGACGACCAACTACACCGAGCTCATCGAGGCGACCATCGTCAAGGGCAACGAGCAGGTCACCGTCGCGGGTACCTTCCTCGGCAGCCAGCCGCGGATTGTCCACATCGCCGGCCACAACGTCGAAACCGCCCCTAGCGGACTCTTCCTCTTCGTCGAAAACGACGACCGCCCGGGCATCGTCGGCGTCATCGGCACACTCCTCGGCGAGGCCGCCGTCAACATCGCCAACATGAACCTCAGCCGCTCCGAGGACCGCACCCGCGCGGTGACCGTCATCGAGGTCGACTCCCTCCCCTCCCCCGAGCTTATCCAGCGCCTCAAGGCCGCTCCCGGAATCCTGCGCGTCTTGACCATCGACCTCTAACGCGCCCAGGTCTAACAAGAATCCCGGAAAACTCGGCTTGCCATCCGCCCAACAATTCCCCTAACCTAACGAAGCATGAAAAAACTCACCGTTCTTGCCGCCGCACTTCTGGCCCTCGCCGGGATTGCCAGCGCGGACATCCAGGCGCCTCCCGGAGCTGACTACACAGCGTCGCGCAAGCTGGGCCGGGCGCTTTCCAACATCCTTTACGGGTTTGTGGAAATTCCCGAGCAGATCGTGCGCAAGACCGAAGGGTACGGCCGCAAAGGCGGATCGGCCTGGGGCGCGGTGGAAGGAACGCGCCGCAGCTTCAAGCGTCTGGGCTACGGGTTTTACGAGTTGGTGACCTTCAGCTGCCCGACCTACCGCGGCACCTTCAAGCAACCCTACGAGCGCTGCGGCCAGGATGACCGCATCGAGATGAGCCCAAGCAACGGCATGTCCGAGTTCCCACCCGAACTGGGCTTCGAGACCTACTTCCGCCACACCCGCACGCAGAAGTACTGAGCTGTTAGCTCCTGATTTTCCGCGAAGCCCCGCCTGACCCAGGCGGGGCTTTTTTGTTATGCCGGACGGGGGATTTTGTTATGCCGGGCGGTGCCGATGCTGCCCGACCCGTCCAAGTTACTTCGCGAGGTTTTCGGCCATGCTGGATTTCGTGCCGGCCAGCGCGAGATCGTCGAAGCGGTGCTGGCCGGCGGCCGGGTGCTGGCAATCCTGCCGACGGGCGCCGGCAAGTCCTTGACCTACCAGCTTCCAGCGCTTGCCTTTGACGGCCTCACGCTGGTCATCTCGCCCTTGCTCGCGCTCATGAAGGACCAGGTCGACGGCCTGCAGCGCCGCGGAATCCCTGCCGCCAGGCTCGACTCCTCGCTCAGCGGCGCCGAGCAGGCCGCCGTGCTCGCCGCCACCCAGGCCGGCTCGATCAAGCTGCTCTACCTCTCGCCCGAGCGGCTTGCCCAGCCGGCCACCATGGCGTGCATCCGGCCACTGGCGATCAGCTTGTTTGTCGTCGACGAGGTTCATTGCTACACCGAGTGGGGCCACTCGTTCCGCCCAGACTTCCTGCGCCTGCCCGGGCTGGTCCGGCGGCTCAAGCCCGCGGCGCTGCTTTGTCTAACAGCCACGGCGACCCCCGCGGCGGCGCGCGAGATCCGGCGCGCGTTCGGGATCAAGGCAGGGGCGACGCTCAGGACTCCGTTTGAGAGGCCCAACATAGTCTACCAGATAACCCCGCTGCGCGCGGACGAGCGCTTCGCGGCGCTGTTGGGCAGCTTGGGCGCGGTGGGCGGGCAACCGGCGATTGTCTACGTCATCCGTCAGGAGACGGCAGTGGACATCGCCGGGCGATTGGCGGCGGCTGGGATTGCGGCCCAGGCGTATCATGCGGGAATCGACAGCGCGGGGCGCGAGCACGTGCAGCAGGCGTTTCTAACCGGCAAGACGCGCGTCATCGTCGCGACGATTGCCTTTGGCATGGGAGTGGACAAGGCCGACGTGCGGCGCGTCATCCACTACAACCTGCCGAAGTCCCCGGAGGGCTGGCTGCAGGAAAGCGGCCGTGCGGGGCGCGACGGCCAACCGGCGGTGGCCGAGATTTTTGCCTGCGCGGAGGATGTGGCGGTGTTGGAGAACTTTGCCGGCGCGTGGCTGCCAGCGGTGGTGTCCCTTGAGCGCGCGCTTGAGCGGATTTTCAGCGGCGAGGCGGTCTCCCTCTACGACCTGTCGACGACCTTTGACCTGCGCCGCGACACCCTTGAGCATCTTTTGGTGCGCCTTGAGCTCGACGGCTGGATCCGCCCGCGCGCGCGCACGTGGAAGCGCGCCAGGGTCGCCCCGCTGCGCCCGCCGGCGAGCTTGGCCGCCAGCCTGCCCAAGGCGCTGCGCGCGGCGGCCGCGGCCTTGTTAGAGACGCCGCGCGCGGCTCTTGACCTGACGAAGCTGGCGGGCCCCGGCGCGAGCATGGCGCAGCTCCACCGGGTGCTCGACGAGTGGCTCGCGGCGGGCGACGCGGAGGTGCGGCGCTGGCATGTGCTGCTAGAGCTGCAGATTCTGCGGCGTCCAGACGCGGTGCGGGAGCTGGCCGCGGGCTGCCACGCGATGTTAGTTGAACAAACCCGGGCGGGGCTGGAGCGGCTCGAGGCGGTCGTGCGGCTATTGACCGCGCGGGGCTGCGTGACCCGGGGGCTGCTGGGGTATTTGGGACAGAAGGCGGCTGCGCGCTGCGGGCATTGTTCTAGCTGCAGTGGTCAGCGGCCGCCGCGCGAGCTGCCGGGCGAGCCCGCACGCGCGCCGGACGCGGCGGAGCTTGAAGCGATCCGTCAGTTGGTGCGCGAGCGGCATGCGCCGTTGGGCAGTGCGGCGCAGCTGGCGCGCTTCCTTTGCGGGCTGCAGAGCCCGGCACTCGCGCGCAAGCGTCTTGAGCGCCATGCGAGCTTCGGCGGGCTTGCGCGGCTGCCGTTTTCCGCGGTGCTGGCGTATGCCGAGGTGGCGCTGGGGCGTTAGTTCGGCGAGAGAAGGCGAAGGTCTGAAAGCCGGAATTCTTCGCCTCTCCTCTGCAGAGCGAAAAGCCGCCGGCAGGTTTCCCCGCCGGCGGCCGTGTTTCGAGGGTCACGCTAGGCGCGCGCTGCAACTATCGCGGTCCAGGGCCAGGGCCGCGTGGCGGAGGTCCGCCAGGGCCGGGGCCGGGGCCGTGCTGCGGAGGTCCGCCGGGGCCGAAAGATGGGGGTGGATCCTTGGGACGCAGTTCGTCCATGGTCAGGGAGCCATCACCGTCAGCGTCACAGGCCAAAAGGGCCTCGGCGGAATCGTTGATTTCCTTCTTCGCCAGGGTGCCATCGCCATTCTTGTCAAGAATGCGCAGGAGCGGCGACGGGCCGTGCGGGCGCGGCGGCTTCGGTTGGTGGGCTTCGCCGTCTTTGGCTGCATCCCCATCCTTGGGGCGAGGAGGCCGACCTTGTGGCGCTTCACCTTCTGCTGGAGGCGGGCCCTGCGGCGCATCGGCATCGGCAGGTGGCGGCCCGTTTGGCTCGCCGCCGTCGGCGGGTGGCGGACCCTTGGGGCCCTCACCATCCTTCTTGGGGGGCGCCAGCTCCTTCTCGGTGAGCCGACCATTGCCATTGGTATCCAAAGCGTTGAGGCTCTCGGGAGCCTTCTTGATCTCCTCCGCGCTGAGGCGTCCATCGCGGTCGAGGTCAAGGGCGGCAACCAACGGCGGTGGCGGCGGCGGCGGTGGCTTCTGCCCCTTGCCTTCTTCAGGCAGCTGCCCACTGGCCGTGGCGCTGAGGATGATCCCCAGCAGCAATGTGTTACGGGTTGCTTTCATGGTTTTGGTTGGTTGCGGGTTCGGCAACTGAGGCCAACCTAGCAGATCATGGATTAAGATCCGGTTAACTGTGGAAGTTATTTTCTTCATGCTCTCTTAATGCGGGATATGCCAGAGTGGCCACGCCCATGAAGCTTCTCGTCGTTGAAGATGAACCCGCCCTGCTGCGCTCCCTCGGGCGCGCGCTGCGCGAGGAGGGCTACGCGGTGGACACCGCCGAGAATGGCTCCGAGGGGCTGCGCATGGCCAGTGAGCACGACTATGACGCGCTGGTCCTCGATGTGATGCTCCCGCTGCTGGATGGCTGGGAGGTCCTGCGCCAGCTGCGTCAGACCAAGGCGACGCCGGTGCTGATGCTAACAGCGCGGGATGCGACCCACGACCGGGTGCGCGGGCTCGACGCCGGAGCGGACGACTACTTGGTCAAACCGTTTGATTTGCCTGAACTGTTTGCGCGGCTGCGGGCCATCATCCGGCGCGGCGCGGGGACGGCGCGCGGGTCGATCGTTCTTGGCGACGTCCTGGTTGACCACAACCTGCGCCGGGTCGAATACCGCGGGAAGCCCGTTGCGCTCACCGCGCGGGAGTATGCGATCTTGGAATACCTCGCGCTGCACCGTGGGGAGTTGGTCACGCGCAGCGAACTTTACGAGCACCTCTATGACGAGAACGCGGACACCTTGTCCAATTTGCTCGACGTGCATGTTTTTGCCATCCGCAAGAAGCTGCGCCAGGACCTCATCCTCACGCGCCGCGGCCAAGGCTACTGCATCCAATGAGAATGCCCCGATCCATCCGCTGGCGACTGCTTCTGTGGTTCGGCTTTCTGCTGGGTGCGCTGCTTGCCGGTTTTGGCGCGACAAGCCACCAGCTGCAACGGTTGCGGATGTTGGGCAAGGTTGACCAGGAGCTGGGTAACCGGCTTGCGGCGCTGAGCGGCGAGATGCGGCTCGGCGGCGGTCCGCCACGCCCGCGGCCGCGGCCGGCACCCGACACCGGCGGGAATTCCCTCGGCAGGCCGCCGCGCTTCGATCCAAGCCAAGGGCCGCCGCCGCCTGGGGAAGTGCAGGCACCTGGGCATCAGGTCGTGCCGGGTCCACGGCCGGAGGGCCCGGGCGGCCGTGGCGGCCCCGCCATGGGTGGGCCGGAGGGATTCCGCCCCGAGGGCCCGCCGCCCGAGCTACCGCCCGGGCCGCTGGCTCTAACAACGGAACTACGCCGCATGGTCGCCGAGGACGGGAATTATTTTGCCGTCTGGGGCCAGAATGGCGAACTGCGGGAAAACTCGTTAGGCGGGACCAAACTGGCGATGCCCGCGCGCCCGAGCCGTGACGTGAGCCTGCAGGTGCGCAGCCGCGGGGACTTGCGTGAGGTTTATCACTTCAACGAGCGCGGCGGCTGCGTGTTGGTTGGGAGGTCGATCGCCCCGCTGTTAGGCGAGTTGCGCGCCGACCAAGCGCGGCTGTGGGCGGCGGGATTGGCGGTGCTGGTGGCTGGGCTGGGCGGTTGCTGGTGGATCACGGTGCGATCGCTGCGCCCGATCGGTGAAATCAGTCTGGCGGCGCGGCGGATTGCCGACGGAGAGTTTTCCGAGCGCATCCCGGTGGCCGAGCCGGAAAACGAACTCGGCGGGCTAGCCGCGGTGCTCAATGAAACCTTTGGCCGGCTCGATGAGGCATTTTCCCGCCAAGTGCGCTTCACGGCTGACGCGTCCCATGAGCTGCGCACGCCTCTGGCGATGATGATCTCCGAGGCTCAAACGACGCTGGCCCGCCAGAGGGATGCCGGGGAATACCGCGAGGCGCTTGAACATTGCCACCAGGCGGCGCAGCGAATGCGCGCGCTCGTCGCCGCGCTGCTTGACTTGGCGCGGCTGGATGCAAGGGATGTCACCGCTCAGGGCACGGAGATTGAGCTCGCGGAGTGGCTTGGAAAATCCCTCGAGCGCCTTGCCCCGCTTGCCTTGGAGGCAGGCTGCACGGTTGAGCGTGCGCTTGCTCCCGTGCGCGTAACGGCTGATCCGACCCGACTTGAGCTGGCCCTGACAAATCTTTTCACCAACGCGGTCCACTACAACGTCCCGGGCGGCCTGATCCGTGTCAGCTGCCGCGCCGAAGGGGATTTTGCCCTGCTCAGCATCCAGGATAGCGGCCAAGGGATCGCCGAGAGCGACCTGCCACGCATTTTTGAACGCTTCTTCCGCGTGGATCCTTCGCGCAGCCGCGCCGAGGGACGCGTTGGCCTCGGCCTGGCCATCTGCCAAGCGGCGGTCCTCGCCGAGGGCGGTACGCTCAGTGTCACGAGCAGGATAAACGAAGGCTCAACCTTTGATTTGCGCCTACCAGTTTCTCCCGCGCCTGATCCGCAGTGCCCCGCTGGATAGCACAGGTCACCCGCAAGCACTGAAGCACTAACGCGGCGCCATCTTTAAGTTAGTTGTCGGTTAAAGTCAGCAACTCGTGGCCGGCGCGCGGGATGCTCGCTTGGCGTCACATCCCCCCCAGTCGCGGGAGGAAAAACTTTCCCAACGGGCTTGAATTGTCTATTGGTAGGCGAGCCAGTCAACGGGTCGATAAAAAGATGCGCAACTCTGAACCAGCCAAAAACTTCAAGCCGGGAGAAGAGCCTTCCAGCGGCGCTGATAAGGGTCTCCCGGACGCTGCTGCATGCACTCCCCCGGAGTCCAGTCCAGCCCGACGGCTCGCCCATGACCTCAACAATACCTTCGCAAGCATCCTCATCGCCATCGAGATGCTCAGGGCCAAGAGCACCACTGCGGAGCTCCTGGATCTAGCCAACCTGCTGGAGACCAGCGCCAACCAAGGTCTGGAAATCTCGCGCCAAATCCTCACAGCTGCTCGTTCCGGCACCCTGACTCTGCAGGCGGGCAGGCCTGACGGCTGAAATTGCAAGCAACTTACCCGCGCTTACCCGCGCGGTCGTGTAATCCCTGCAGGGTTTTTGCTCGACCCGCCACCGGTGAAAAAGCTACATCCCCTTTGCTGTTAGCAGGTAGGCATCCGGCTTGTAAGGATCCCCAGAGCTACTGGCACCCCCCCAACTACCCCCCCCATAAACTAATGCAAACGATCGCAGAGCCTAAGACCTCTAACCTTTTAC
>JBILQA010000054.1:0-11423 GCA_044373535.1 Akkermansiaceae bacterium
TGGGGGTAGCGTGCTAACGGGATGCTTGGTGGCTTGTATTTTGAGACGATGCGCCTGCTGCATCATGCGCGGAGCTTCGCGGAGCTCGCGGCGCTTGTCGTCGAGCGGGTTCCGGGGGTGGTCGGGAGGGGGGATGTGGTCGTCGTCGAGCTCGATGCCGTGGGGGTGATCCGTGGCGTGGTCGGCGCTGGCGGCTTTGCCGAGCACTTGCGCCACAAGATCGGCAGCCGGGATGACCTTGGCCGCAGCCGTGGCGGCGGCGGCCTCGATTTGAGCCAGATCGGTGAGATCGCAGTGGCGGCATCCGACGCCCTCAGCCCCAGCGCCTACCGAATCGACGCCGGGGTGACGCGGATTTTTTCCGCGGCTGTGCCAAGTGACACGCTGGCGGGTCAAATGGTCAGTGGGGTGTTCCGGCGTGGGGTGGTGTGCGCCTCTCTGGAGGTCGGCAACTTCCAGGATCCCGAGTTGCGTGAGCGCTTCGAGGCTATCCTGCTCAACCTGCGGGCGATTCTTGAGCGCATCGCTTGCCAAGACGCGGAGGCCAAGATCGTGCAGAAGATGCTCACCTTCAGGCCCAAGCAAACCTTGTCTCTGTTCTCCATCACGCGAGCGGCGGAGGTCATTCCGCTCAGTCAGGCGGCAGTGGCCTTTTCCGAGCGCCGCTGGGACCGGGATTTGCCGATGTGGAAGCTCGATGAGTCTGCCAGAGAGCGGGTTGCAAGCGTGGCGATGGACTCGTGGGAAAACCCCGTCGAGCCGCGATGGGGCAGCGTGGAGCTCAACCTGGGCCGCGGCCCCGAATGGATGGACCTATTGCCCAAGCTATGCGGTGAAGCGGCGCTTCTCATGCGTCCAGGCGAAAGCCCCCACGGAGTCCCCGCCACCCACATCCTCACCGACCGCCAGCGCGAAATCATGGGCTGGATCGCCGAGGGGAAAACCAGCGCCGAGACCGGCATCATCCTCGGCATCAGCCCGCGCACCGTGGAAAAGCACCTCGAGGCGATCTTTCAGCGCATGGGTGTGGAAAACCGTATCGCCGCGGTGCGCAGTTATATGGAGATGGACGAACGCCAGGCACCGGAGCGTTAGCTCGCAGCAGCGGTGGCCCACAACCTCTAACCGTGCAGCAGCTGCCATAGCCCCTGCGCGCGTGCGTACTCCGCCTCCTGCCACCGAGCAAAGCTCTCTCCATCCCACTGGTGGAAGACAATGCGCAGCCGATCCGCATCGATCTCGACGACGTTGAACCCGTTGGCCTCGCCGCGGCGACGGTGCGAGCACGCCGTGGATGCTTGGGCGACAACAAAATGATGCGCTGGCGCCTCGGCTTTGACCAAGCCGTGGTAGGCGAGGTGGTAGTGGCCGCCGAGCACCAGGTCAACGCGTAGACCGTGCAGCGTTTCCAACAAAATGTCGCGCCACTCGATGAGATGGCGGTTCTGAGGCCCGTTAGGGCGGCCGATGACCGGGTGGTGGACGCTCAGAACGCGCAGGTCCCCGGGGTCGGTGGCGGCGAAGAAGTCGCGTGCATGCTGGAGCGAGGCCGCGCTCAGGCCGCCGCGCGACCAGTCGACCCACGGGCCAAAGGCCATGGCCGAGTTGAGGCCAAGCACGGCAACCCCCCTGGCGTGGAAGGAGTCCTCAAGCGCCGGGCGGATCGCATGGCGGTAGCGGCTGAAGGGATTGAAGACCCTGAGGAAGAACTGGTTGAACGCTGGAATGTCATGGTTGCCGGGGATCACCAGGTAGGGGCGGCCCAGCGCCGCGAGGAACTCCCTGGCACGCTCAAACTCGCGCAAGCGGCCACGCTGGGTAAGGTCGCCGCTGACGACGATGAGGTCCGGGGCTAACTGGGGGATGGCTGCCAACACCGCAGCGACCAACTCGGGCTCTTCAGAGCCGAAGTGGACGTCGGAGAGGTGCAGGATACGCAGGGCCATGTTAGGGTGTCGGGGCGGTGGGGATCAGGAGGCGCAGCGCCGCGGGACGCATGTGCAGCACCAGGGGCAGGCGCTCCCGGAAAATCTCTCCATCGACCATGATGGGCAATGATTTTCGGCGCCGCGCGGTGACGATGAGGTCATGCGCCTGGAAGGCCATGAGGCCCGGATCGTTGCGCGCCCGGCCAAACAGATAGGCGAGGCAGGCGCGGGCGACGCCAAGGCGGGTCTTGTGGGCGGAGATGTAGGCGGTGAGGTGGCCTTGGTCGAATGAGGTTTTGCGCGGGAGGATGCCGAGCACGTCGTCGTAGCCGTTGTTGGCAAAGACGGCGAAGCGGGTGTTAAGTTTCCAGCGGCGTTGGCCCTCGCGCATCTCGAAGTGCACGGCGGGATACTTGGTGAATGAGCGCAGAGTGCCGTAGACGGTCTGGGCGGCCTTCACCCACCAGCGCTGGCCGTGGTACGCCTGACGCTGCAACTGCATTGCCGGATAGAAGCCGAGGATCGTCACGCACAGGCACGGTCGGCCGTTGACCTCGAGGAAATCCACCGGGGTGGCCACCGCGCTGGCCAGGGCCATGGCTGCCTGGCGGGGATCAAGCGGCATGGCGATGTCCCTGGCCGCCAGGTTGAGCGTGCCAAAGGGCAGGATGCCCATGGCCGTTGGGGAGTTCTGCAAATGTTGGGCGGCGCTGGAGATCGTTCCGTCGCCGCCACCAACAATCACATTGTCCCAGTTTTCCGCGGCGAGCTGCGGCAGGCGGGTGGCCAGCGCATCGGGCTCGACGGCCTCCACGGTGACCTCCATGCCCGCCTCGGCAAACCACGAGTGGATTTCTGCGGTCAGGCCGTCATGCCACAAGTCGCTGATGGTGCCTGAGCGGCGGTTGAGGAGGACAAGCGTGCGGGCCATGGGAGAGTGGCGGAAACCCGCTGTTGCGACCATTCAACAGCTTGGCAGCGCATGCAAGTTCAAGCCGGGTCATAGCCGAGCCACGGCCCGAGCCAGCGCTCGCACTCTTGGCGGGTCATGCCCTTGCGCCGGGCGTAGTCCTCGACCTGATCGCGCTGCAACTCGGAGAGGGCAAAATAATGGCTGTCGGGATGCGAGAAATACAGCCCGCAGACCGCAGCGCCGGGGTGCATCGCGTTGCTTTCGGTGAGGGTGACGGCGGTGGCTTGCGAGGCACCCAACAGTTCAAACAGCGGCGGCTTCTCGGTGTGGTCCGGCTGGGCAGGGTATCCTGGCGCCGGGCGGATGCCCTGATAGAGCTCCTTGATGAGTTCATTGGGCCCAAACTCGTTGGGCCGCTCATAGCCCCAGTCGACGCGCGCGCGGTGGTGGAGGAGCTCGGCGAAGGCCTCGGCAAAGCGGTCGGCGATGGCCTTGACCATGATAGAGCCAAACGGGTCGTGGGCGGCATCGAGTTCCTCGGCAAACTCGTGGGCGCCGTGGATGCCCACGACGAAGCCGCCGATGAAGTCGTTGCCCTGCGGCGCAACCCAGTCGGCAAGGGCCACGTTGGGTTTGCCGGACGTCTTCTTGAGTTGCTGGCGCAGCGAGTGGAAGCGCAGGCGCTCGGAGGTGCGCGAGGCGTCATTCCACACGATGATGTCGTCGCCGGTCGCGTTGGCCGGGAAGAACCCGTAGATGCCGCGCGCGGTGAAGCGCTTTTCCGCGATGATACGATCCACCCAGTCGAGTGCTTCTTGATAGAGCTTGGCGGCCTCGGCGGCGCCCTCGGCATTCTTGGTTTTGAGTGATTTTGTCTCGCGGTCCCACACGCCGCGCAGCTCCCAAGCGTGGAAAAACGGTGTCCAGTCGATGTAGCTAACAAGCTCGCGCAGGCTCTGGTTCTCCATCACCCGGGTGCCGGTGAAGGAGGGGGCCGGCGGCGTGTAGGTGTCCCATGCGGTGTTGGGCCCGGCGGCGCGCGCCTCTGCTAGGGTTAGGGTCTCCTTCTTCGGGCCGCCGCTGTAGCTCTCGCGGATTTTCTCCTGTTTGGCGCGGGTTTCGGCGACAAACCCGTCGCGCTGCTCGCGCGAGAGCAGGGCGGTGGTGACCGGGACCGAGCGCGAGGCGTCCAGCACATGGACGACGGGTCCGGAGTAATGTTGGGAGATCTTGATGGCGGTGTGGGCCGGCGAGGTGGTGGCGCCGCCGATAAGCAGCGGCACGGTGAAGCCCTGGCGCTCCATCTCCTTGGCGACGTGGATCATCTCGTCGAGCGAGGGGGTGATCAGGCCGGAGAGTCCAATGACGTCGGCACCGATCTCCTTGGCCTTGGCGAGGATCTTGTCGCAGCTGACCATCACGCCCATGTCGGTGACCTCGAAGCCGTTGCAGGAGAGCACGACGCCGACGATGTTTTTGCCGATGTCGTGGACGTCGCCCTTGACGGTGGCGATGAGGAAGCGGCCCGCGGAGTTGCGCCGGTCGGCGACGCGCAGGGCGTCCTCTTCAGTCAGCGACGGGTCGTCGGCGCGTAGCTTGGCGATGTCGCCCGCGAGGTTGCGGCGTTTTTCCTCCTCCATGAACGGGAAGAGCCAGGCGACGGCCTTTTTCATCACCCGCGCGGACTTCACCACCTGCGGCAGGAACATCTTTCCTGCGCCAAACAGATCTCCAACAATCCCCATGCCGTCCATCAGCGGCCCCTCGATGACCTGCAGCGGCCGGTCGTAGAGCCGGCGCGCCTCCTCGGTGTCCTCGTCAATGAAGCGGTCAATGCCGCGCAGAAGCGCGTGTTCGAGGCGCTTCTGCACCGGCGCTTCGCGCCACGCGAGGTCCTCCTCGAGCTTTTTCCCGCCCTGGCCCTTGAAGCTCTCGGCAAGTTCCAGCAGGCGCTCGGTCGCGTCGTCGCGGCGGTTGAGCAGGACGTCCTCAACGCGCTCGAGCAGGTCCTTGGGAATCTCGTCGTAGACCTCGAGCATGCCGGCGTTGACGATGCCCATGTCCATCCCGGCGCGGGTGGCATGATAGAGAAACGCCGAGTGCATCGCCTCGCGCACCACGTTGTTGCCGCGGAACGAGAAGGAGATGTTCGACACCCCGCCGGAGACCTTCGCAAACGGCAGGTTCTGCTTGATCCAGCGCGTCGCCTCGATGAAGTCCACCGCGTAGTTGTTATGTTCGTCGATCCCCGTTGCGACTGTTAGGATGTTCGGGTCGAAGATGATGTCCTCGGGCGGGAATCCGACCTGGTCGACTAGGATGCGATAGGCCCTCTCGCAGATGCGGATTTTCTCGGCGTAGCTGGCGGCCTGGCCGTTTTCATCGAATGCCATCACCACGGTGGCCGCGCCGTAGCGGCGGATGTGGCGCGCCTGGGCGATGAAGTTCTCCTCGCCCTCCTTGAGCGAGATGGAGTTGACGATTCCCTTGCCCTGCAGGCACTTGAGGCCCGCCTCGATGATCTCCCACTTGGACGAGTCGACCATGATGGGCACCTTGGCGATCTCCGGTTCGCTTTGCACGAGGTGGAGGAAGCGGCTCATCATCGCCTTGCCGTCGATGAGGCCGTCGTCAAAGCAGATGTCGATGACGTTGGCGCCATTTTCTACCTGTTGGCGTGCGACTTCGACGGCCTCTTCGAGGTTGCCGGCGCGCACGAGCTTGGCGAACTGCGGCGAGCCGGCCACGTTGGTGCGCTCCCCGATCATCAGGAAGTTTTTGTCCGGCGTGTGGTTGTAGGGTTCCGAGCCGGACAGCCGGAGGATGCGGGGAAGGGTGGACATGGATGAAAAAGGATTTAACCGCTAAGCCGCGAAGGACGCTAGGGAGCAAAGTTTACCGGCTTTGCGGTAGGGAATTTAACGCGCGCCATCAAGGAGGGGCACCTCGCGCGGGGCGAGGCCGGCGACGGAGCGGGCGATGGCGGCGATGTGCTCCGGGGTGTTGCCGCAGCAGCCGCCGGCCAGGTTGAGCAGGCCGGAGGCGGCGAAGTCGCGCATGTAATCAAACATGTGTTGGGGCTCGAGGTCGAACCCTGTTGGGGCGAGCGGGTTGGGCAGGCCGGCGTTCGGATAGCACGAGACGTGGGTGGTGGCCACCTTGGAGAGCTCCTCAAGGTGGGGTTTCATCAGGTCGGGCCCAAGTGAGCAGTTCAGGCCGATTGCTAACGGATTGGCGTGGGCGAAGGCGTTCCAGAGCGCCTCGACCTTCTGGGCGGAGATCATCGTCTCGCCGCCGCGGCCAACGGCGGCGGAAATGATGACCGGCAGGTGCACGCCGTCGGCGGCAAAAACCTCCTCGATGGCAACCACGGCGGCCTTGGCGTTGAGCGAGTCAAAAATCGTCTCCACCATCAGGATGTCGCAGCCGCCCTCGATGAGCGCGCGCACCTGCAGCGAGTAGTCGGCCTTGACCTGGTCAAAGGTGACCACCCGGAAACCGGAATCGTTGGCGTCCGGCGAGTTGCTCAGCGAGACGGTGAGCGGGCCAATGGCCCCGGCGACGTAGCGGGGAATCCCGGATTGGTTGGCCACGACGTCCGCCCAGTGGCGGCAGAGCTTGGCCGACTCGACGTTGAGCTCCCAGGCAAGCTCGCGCAGCGTCGGGTCCTCGATGATCTTTTGGAAAAACTCCGGATCCTTGCGCCCGCCGTGCTCGCGCGGGTCCTCGACGAAAAACTCGCTCTGCGCGATGGCCGTGGCCGAAAACGTGTTGGTCTCACAGATGTCCGAGCCCGCCTCGAAAAACCGCCGGTGGATGTCGCCGATGATGTCGGGCCGGGTCAGCGAGAGGATGTCGCCGTTGTTGAGGAGGTCCTTGGTGTTAGAACGGAAGCGCGCGCCGCGGGCGTCCGCCTCGCTCAGGCCGTAGCTGCGGATCGTCGTGCCCATGGCGCCATCCAGCACAAGGATGCGCTCGCGCAGCGCGGCGGTCAGTTCGGCGGTCAGATCGGGGCGGGCCATGGCCGCGGATCCTAGCGCGCCCAGAGGCGCGGGCAAGGACAAATCTTCTTATCAGGATATGATGATGCCATTTTCCGCTTGGTGCCCCGCTCCGGTGCCATTGCAGGGAAAAGCGATTCCCCGCTTGCGGCAGGCGGGCAGCTTGGTTACGGGATCGGTCCGAGCCGCGCGGTTAGTGGCTCCAACAACGAATTTTTTCCCATGCCAATCGCACGCGCCCTTCTATCGGTCTCTGACAAAACCGGCCTGGCAGAGTTTGCCCGCGGCCTGCACGAGCGCTTCGGCGTTCAACTGTTATCGACCGGCGGGACGGCGAAGTTCCTGCGCGACGAGGGGCTGCCGGTGACCGACCTGTCGGACTACACGGGATTTCCGGAGTTGTTTGAGGGACGGGTCAAGACGCTGCACCCGAAGGTCCACGGTGGCCTGCTGCACCGCCGCGACAGCGCCGAGCATGTCAAACAGGCCGAGCTGCATGACATTCCGCCAATCGACCTGGTGGTGGTGAATCTCTATCCGTTTGAGGAAACCGTGGCGCGCGCGGGGGTGACCCTGGAGGAGGCCATCGAGAACATCGACATTGGCGGTCCGTCGATGCTGCGCAGCGCGTCGAAGAACTACAAGAGCGTCACGGTGGTGACGGACACGGCGGACTACGCGCGGGTGCTGGAGGAGATGGCGCAGCATTCCGGCGACACGACGCTGGGCTTGCGCGAGCAGCTTGCGGTGAAGGTGTTTTTGCGCACGTCGCAGTATGACGGGGCGATCTCGAACTTCCTTGGCTCGTGCGGGGAGGGGACCAAGTCGTCCTTCACGGTGAGTCTGCCGCTGGACCGCGAGCTGCGCTACGGCGACAACCCGCACCAGGCCGCCCTGCTCTACGGGGACTTCAGCAAGTTCTTCACCCAGCTGCAGGGCAAGGAGCTCAGCTACACCAACATTCTGGACATCGAGGCGGCCGCCGACCTGATCCTGGACTTCCGCCGACCAACAGTTGGGATTCTCAAGCACACCAACCCGTGCGGGGTGGGGCAGGACGACGATGACCTGCGGGTCGCCTGGCAGAAGGCGTTTGAGACTGACAGGCAGGCGCCGTTTGGCGGGGTGATCGTCTGCAACCGGCCGATCACCGAGAGTCTGGCGCGGGTCATCAGCGAGATCTTCACCGACGTGATCATTGCCCCGGACTTCGAGCCGGAGGCCCGCGCGCTGCTCCAGAAGAAGAAGAATCTGCGGCTCATGCGGATGAACGAGAGCTATCTGAGCGAGAAGAAGTCGCCGCTGATCCGCTCCGCCCCGGGCGGGCTGATGGTCATGGAGCGCGACCACACGGCATTGGGCCTGGACAACCTCGAGGAGAAGGTTGTCACCAAGCGGCCGCCAACCAACGAGGAGATGATCGCCATGCGCTTCGCCTGGCGCGTCGTCAAACACGTCAAGTCCAACGCCATTGTCTACGCGCTAACCGACCGGACGCTCGGCATCGGCGCCGGCCAGATGAGCCGGGTCGACTCGTCGCGCATCGCGGTGTGGAAGGCCAAGGAGGCGGGGCTTGATCTAACAGGGTCGGTGATCGCCAGCGACGGGCTGTTTCCGTTTGCCGACGGCTTGGCCGCGGCGATAGCCGCCGGGGCGACGGCGTGCATCCAGCCCGGCGGCTCGATGCGCGACGAGGAGGTGATAGCCGCGGCGGATGCCGCGGGGATGGCGATGATTTTCACCGGCCACCGCCATTTCCGGCATTAACCGCTAACAGGGATGCTGAAGCTAGGCGTCAACATCGACCATGTCGCGACGCTGCGGCAGGCGCGCTACGCATTTTTGCCGGACTCGCCCAACGCCGAGCCCTCGGTGCTGGCGGCGGCGCAGGACGCGCTGGCGGGGGGAGCGGAGAGCATCACGATTCACGTGCGCGGCGACCGGCGCCACATGCAGGAGCGTGACGCGTTTGAGATCCGCGCGCAGATTGCCCTGCCGCTGAACCTGGAGATGGGAAACACGCCAGGGATGTTGGAAATGGCCCTGCGGCTGGCACCGGACTTTGTTTGTCTGGTACCTGAGACCCGCGAAGAGGTAACCACCGAGGGCGGACTGGATGTGGCGGGGTTGTTTGACTCGCTGCAGCCAACCGTGGCGCGGCTCCAACAGGCGGGGATCCAGGTGAGCATGTTCATTGACCCGGAGATTGCCCAGGTGGAGGCCTCGGCGCGCATCGGCGCGGAGATGGTCGAGTTGCACACCGGCTGCTTTGCCAACGCGCTGGGTGGCGAGCGCGGCGCCGAGGTGGCGCGCCTGGCCGCGGCCGCCGAGTGCGGCCACCAGTTGGGCCTGCAGGTCAACGCGGGCCACGGGATCAATCCGGGCAACGTGACGGATCTGTTTGTCGTTCCTCACCTGGCGGAGTTCAACATCGGCCACACGCTCGTCGCGCGGGCGATGCGGGTGGGACTGCGCGAGGCGGTGCGCGAGATGCGCGGGCTCATGGACGGCTACGCCGGTTAGGCTATGGAGATTTTCGGCATCGGCATCGACGTGGTGGAGGTGGAGCGGATCGCCTCCTCGATGGCCGAGTTCAGCGACCGCTTTGCCGCACGGATATTCACCGCCGAGGAGCGTGCGTACTGCGATGCGCAGCGGCGCCCCGAGCTCCACTACGCGGCGCGCTTTGCCGCCAAGGAGGCGGTGGCCAAGGCGCTCGGCACGGGCATCGGCAAGGACCTCGGCTGGCTGGACATGGAAATCGTGCGCAAGCCCAGCGGCGAGCCAGAGGTGCGGGTCACCGGCGCGGGCCAGGAGTTCATCCAACGCGAGAACATCGCGCAGATCAAAGTCAGCCTGACCCATGCGCGCGACTACGCGGCGGCCAGCGCGGTGGTGTTGCGGGGTTAGAGCACGTTGTCAGGGCCGCTCGAACACCATGAAGTGCTGCCACGGGAGGTGGCGCTTGTTGGACACGAAGCGGAATCCGGTGGCCTCGAACTCGAGCCGCGCCTGGGCCTCGGTCATCTTGTGCAGCGCCTTGATGGGCACCTGCGGGTCCTCGGCGCGGAATTCCAACAGGAAGATCCGCCCGCCCGGCTTGAGAGCCTTGTGCAGCGACTCGAGCATTTCCCGCGGGTGGTCGAACTCATGGTAGGCGTCCACCATCAGGGCGGAGTCCAGCGAGCCGGCCGGCAGCTTGAGGTCGTCAACCGCCCCGAGGTGCGGCTCGACATTGGCGACATTGAGCTCCTTCGAGCGCTTGGCCAGAAACTCCAACATTTCCTGTTGGATATCGATGGCCACGACCTTGCCCTGGGGGATGAGCGGAGCGATGCGAAACGAGTAATAACCTGAGCCGGCGCCGATATCGGCAATGACCTCGCTTTTCTTCAGTTCCAGCGCGGCGATGGCTTTGGTGGGCGCCTCCTCCTTCTCGCGCTCATCGCGCTCAAGCCAGCCGATGCCTGGATGGCCCATGACCTCGGCAATCTCGCGACCATGGAAGAATTTGCCGATTCCGCCCGGCGAGGCAGGCGCGGTGGTGTAGTCTGGCTGCTTGGCCGGCTCGGCGGCGCTTGGGCTCGCGTCAGTGGGCTCGGCGCGGGCGCAGGCGAGCAGGGCGGCGCAGGTGATGACGGCCAGGAAAGCGGGATTCCACATGCTCTGAGACTGGTGGGCGCGGCGGGCGCAGGCAAACCCTTTGCTGCGGGGACCTGCAAATCAACTCTGCCGAGCCGCGATTGATGAGGTGATTGAAGCGGTAGTTTATCAATGTGACTTTGAAGCTCCCTGATAAATTGGTGCGCGAGGCGCGGCATCGCGCCTGGATGGCCGTGCTGGTGCGCCGCGAAGTCGAGCAACCGATGAACGAGGAAAATCGAACCCCGCGACGCTTCCGCATCCTGCCGGTGGACCGTGCCATCGCCGAACAAGCCGCCTATTTCCGCGCCGAGCACGAAACCCCGTTCGAGGACTCCCTCCTCGCCGCCACCGCCAAGGTCCATGGCCTCACCCTTGCCACCCGCAACACCGGGGACTTTGCCGTTACAGGAATCTCCCTGATCAATCCGTGGGAGCACGAAAGTTGAGCAAACAGTTAGAGCGAGCGGTCAATTAGATCGAGCGCCTGCTGCGCGCATGGCCCGCGAGCGGCCGCAAAGTTCGGCGCATGCGCGGCTCCAGTCGGGGTAGTGGAAGGTGAAGCCGCTTGCTAGCAGGCGCCCCGGGACCACGCGGCGGCTCTTGAGAATCAGTTCGGTTTCGGTGCGCATGAGCAGCGCGCCGAGTTCGAGCATCCAGTTGGTGGCGGGCAGGCCGATGGGCGTCCCCCATGCCTGGCGCAGGGTGCGCATGAATTGGGCGTTAGGCAGCGGGTTGGGCGCGGCGAGGTTGACCGCGCCGGCGATTTCGTCGTGGTCGATGAGCCAGTAGAGCGCGCGGACAAAGTCCTCCTCGTGGATCCAGGAGACAAACTGCCGGCCGTCGCCCGAGGTTCCGCCGAGGCCACGCCGGACGAGGCGCAGCAGGGTGTCGAAAATGCCGTCTGGATCCGGGCTCATGACCATCGCCGAGCGCAAC
>JBILQA010000337.1:0-3318 GCA_044373535.1 Akkermansiaceae bacterium
TTCCAAGGCATCGACGCTTGGCACGGCCTGCGCCCATGTTCGCCCGACGGCATGCCCTACCTTGGAAAGACGGCGGCGGCGGCGAACCTAACAGTCGCAACCGGCCACGCGATGATGGGCCTGAGCTTGGCGCCGGTGACCGGGGCGATAGCGGCGCGTTTGGTGGATGGCGAGCCGGCGGGTTTTGACCTGCAGCTGCTTTCGCCGGATCGCTTCGCCAGCAGGAAACTGCGGCGCAGCTGAGGAGCGGTGGGGAATTCGCGCGCAGGCCTCAGTGCTGCGCGGGGGTGCGCGGCGGCTCATTGCGCTGATAGATCGCGAAGCCACAGCCCTTTTGGTCGGCGGCCAGGGTAACGCCGAAGAGGACCGGGGTGGACTGCTGGAAATGGTCCTCAAGCAGGGAAAATCCGCGGACGTGTGGCGGAGTCGCATTCTTTTCGTAGGCCTGGGGCAGAACAATCATGGTGGCTGAGGGCGGTGGAACAT
This sequence comes from Akkermansiaceae bacterium, assembly GCA_044373535.1. GTDB lineage: Bacteria > Verrucomicrobiota > Verrucomicrobiia > Verrucomicrobiales > Akkermansiaceae > JBILQA01. The sequence continues at coordinate 487 of JBILQA010000337.1, forward strand.
CGACAAAGAAGTCAACCTTGCGGACGTCGTCGACGAGCGTATAGAGCGGTTCGGTGAAGGCAATACGGGCCTGTGGATGGGCGGCGCTAAACCGCGCGATGCGCGCTTTGGCGTCGCGTAGCGAGATGCCGTCATCGAGCCAGAAGCCCCGCAGTGCCAAATCGCGCACCACGCCGATGGCGATGACACTCAGGCACGCGGCAATGCTCAGGCGGAAAGCCAACGCGGCACGCGGGGCGGTGACTGCTAGATAGGGTGCGATCATGCCCAGAGGGATGAATGGCGCCAAGTTATAGACTGCCCAGTGCTGGATGATGGTGAAGCGGACCATGGCGGCGAGGGCGAGAACGGTCAAAACGGCGAAGGCAACAGGCGATGCCGGTCCACGGCCGCGAGCAAGCCACCCGGCCCCGGCCCCGATGACCATCACGGCGACGGGCAGCATCCAGTTGGGCCCGTTGGTCATCCAATGGGCAAATGCCTCGGAGGGCCGGCCGTCTTTTAAAGCGTGGCCGCCCATGCGCAGCATGCCGAGAACCCAGTCGTTCCACGAGTAGGGATAGATGCAGGTGATGAGTAGGGCAAAGCAGGCCATGGCATAGCCACCAGCGACGAGCGCGGCGGTCACGAGCCCGCGCGGGGGCATCGTCCAGGCGCAAACCGGCAGGGTGATGAGTGCCGCTAGCAGCCCCACGAGGGGGTCGAGGCTGGCGACCACCCCTAACAGGATGCCGGTTCCGCGGATCCGCCACGGCACCGGCAAGCGCCAGCCGACGACCACGGCGGTCATGATCAAAAGCGCGACAAGCGGCTCGGCGCGCCCTGGCGAGCCATAGGTGTAGACGCTGGTGGCAACGCCAAAGGCCAGCGTCCAGAACCAGCCGCCCAAGGTGATGGGGATGCCGCGCCGGCGGCGCAAGTCCAACAAGAGAAGCGGCAGTGCCAAGGCTGCCAGGGTTTGGATGGCTGCCAAGGTTAGGACGAGGTTCTCGCTGCGCGGCGCGCCGATGAGCGTGCCGATGACCATTGGATAGAGAAACCCGTGGTAGAGCATCCGCTCGTTGCCGGTGGGATCGAGACTGGCGGCAGGCTGCCATGCATGGTTGATGAGTTCGCCGCTTTGCGCATAGGTCAGCGCTTGGGGTAGGAAGACCCGGCCGTCCACCCCGAGCAGGGGAAAGCCTGCCGCAGTGGTAGCCCCGCGGAACGCCAGCCACGAGACGACAAGCACGGTTGCAAGCAAGGCAAGCGGTTTGGCGCGGCGTGCTAGCATGGTGGTGGCAATAGCTTCTGGGCTGCGGCTCGGTCTAGCTGTCTTAAGGCCGCGATGAAGCCAAGCGCATTGGCCAGCTGTGCGACTGCCAGCAGCAAGCTCGCACGCAGGGCGCGCATCGGCGAGAGCGCCTGAAACGGATAGGCTAGCAGCTTCAGGTAAAACCCCGCGGGTTCGACTCTGAGCGCGGGCTGGCGGCGCGCCAACCAATACCCGGCGGCACCATGGCCGTAGCGCAAATGCTGCCGCCAGAACCTCGCCAAGCTAAGGTCATGCGCATGGCCAATGCGCGCGCTGGCGACAAAGACAAGCTTCCCGCCGTGCTCGCGCCAGCGCGCGCACAGGTCGCGGTCCTCGCCGGCATTGAGATGGAACTCCGCATTGAAGCCGCCATGCCGCAAAAAGATTTCTCGGGAGGTGGCCATGTTGTTGGAGGTGAAAAACCGCGCGTCCTCGAAATCCGCGTTGTAGTAGTGATAGAGAAAGTCGATCAACACTTGGCTCGCCTCCGACCCAGGCCGATTAGGCAGGAGGTTGCCCACTGGACCACCCAACAACGCTGCCGGGCTTCTTGGAAGTTCACGTGCGAGGGCCTCAAGCCAATCAGGCTCGGGAACGCAGTCGTCATCGGTAAAGGCAAGCGCGGGGGCCTTGGCCAGGCGTGCGCCATGGTTGCGCGCCGCCCCGGGGCCACCCTGGGCAATGTTCTCGATGCGCAGGCGTAGCTGTTTGGCGCCGCGGATTTTTTCGGCTAGGGGTTCGAGGTCGTGAAATGAGCCATCATTAACCACAATGACCTCGAAGCGATCAACACCGAGGGTCTGGCAGGCAAGTGCATCCAGGCAGGGGGCCAAGATCTCGGCGCGTCGATTCGTCGGGATGATGACGGTGAACTCAAGACTCATTAGAAACGGCGTCTGCGGTGTTAGGGGTGTTGCGCCAACAGGCTGTAATCTGCAAGCGGCACTGGAGCTGCAAAGGTGGAATGAGTATCAGTCAAACAGGATTGCTTGGTCGGAGTAGCGGACAAAGCGCGCGCGTCGGCATTCGAAGTTGGAATAAATCCCGATTGAATCGCCGATGCCAAACAAGTTGCCGGTCGCCTCGCCGGCCGCATGGAAGAGCGCGATAATCCACGCATAGGCCCAAAGCTCAAGCAAGTCACCCTGAGCGGACTGATTTAGCATGGCGCGGCTGCGCCACAAGCGCAGGATGGGGATTAGTGGGCTGGCTGCGGCTTGTATCAGCCGCCGGCCCAACGACCAATGGCTGCGTACCCAGCGCTCGGCGGCGAACAAGCGGCCGCCAACCAGCGCTTGACGGCAGGCGGCCGATAGGAGACTAGCGTTGGCGTGGTGGGTTGCTGTGGTGGTATTGAAAATCAGAATGCCGTCCGGGTGGAGCTTCTTGACGGCCTGCTGGAGGTGGCATTCGACGACCAAAAGTTGCGCCACCTCGGCGCCCAAAGCAATTAGGTCAGCGCGGCGGTAAGCCGTATTGTGCCATGGCAGGGCGTCGATGGGCTGCTCGCCGCAAGGCCAGTTAGCCTTGTCCCACGG
>JBILQA010000338.1:0-3312 GCA_044373535.1 Akkermansiaceae bacterium
TGCCGGGCAACTTCCCCCAATCCGCAAAGGCATAGCGCAACTCCACGGCGAACTCGTCCTGCTGCCAGCCCTCGTCGTCCTCATTGTCGTGGATGACCTTCTCATAGAGGTCGAGCTGCATCCGGTAAGGAAGGCCGACTTCCACCTCCTGCTGCAAGCGGTTGGTCACCCGCCCGCTATCATAGGATCGCATGCGATACCACTCCTCCACACCCACCTCGCCGGGGTCCTTCTGAATATAGACGCGGGTCGTGCTGAAACGCCGCTGACCAACCCACTCGGGCTGGCCATATACCCCGTCAGGAACTTCCTCCTCAAGCGGCACGGCCCTGACAATCAGGGTGTCAAGCAGGCTCGGGCGGCCTGCCTCCTGCGCCTTGGCAAGTCCGGCTGCGGCGGACATGGCCACCAATCCAGCCACAACGTTGGGTTTCAAATTTAACATCGGTTGAATAACGCCGCGGCCAGGCATTTTGTTAGATTCCGCAGGGCCACTAGGATAGCGAGCCAGCCGAGGGGAAGGCGACGATGCGTTGGCGGATTTCGCCAAGTCCTTCAATGCCGAGTTCAACACAATCGCCTGGTTGGAGGTAGGTCGGCGGCTTCATCCCCATGCCAACGCCCGAGGGCGTGCCGGTGGCAATCACATCGCCGGGAAGGAGAGTCATGAAACGGCTGATATAGCTGATAAGAAACGGGACGTTAAACATCATGTCGCCAGTCCAGCCGTTTTGGCGCATCTCCCCGTTGACCTTGGTCCAGAGCCGCATCCCTTGAGGGTCAGCAACTTCCGCCGCGGGAACCATCCACGGTCCAATGGGGGCGAAGGTGTCGGCGCTTTTCCCCTTCATCCACTGGCCTTCGTGCTCCTTCTGGAATGCGCGCTCGCTGTAATCGCAGAAAACCGAATAGCCAGCGACGTAGTCAAGCGCCTCACTCTCATCCACATAGGACGCGGTTCGGGAGATGATCACCGCCAGCTCGACCTCGTAATCGAGCTTCACGCCGCCCCTGGGCATGATCACATCGTCAAACGGTCCGCTCCACGAGGTGGAGGCCTTCATGAAGAGCACCGGCTCAACGGGAACCCCCTCACCAAACTCAAGCGCATGGTCGAGGTAGTTCTTGCCCACGCAAACGATCTTGGAGGGGCGCTCGACGGGTGGACCAAGCCGCACATCCTTAGGGATTTCCACGCCGCCGGGGCAGCCGGATTCGACCCACTCGGCAAGGGACTCCATGCCGCCCATGGCGAAGAACCCTTCGTCATAGTCAAGGAACTCACCGCTCGCATCGATGCAGCGGCCATCGTCGAGCATGACGCCTGGATCTTCCCGGCCGGGCTCCCCGAATCGAATCAACTTCATAAGGCTGTTTTACTCCCGCGGAGCGCGGCATGCCAACCTTTCTTAGTTGGAGCCGGCCTTGTTGGGGCTGAAGCGGTGGAGGTAGAAGCCGGTGAAGGAGCGGTTACCCTCCTCATCGTAGTCACCGCGGTCGGTCATGAGGCGCCATGGCAGAGCCAAGCCGTAATGGCGTTCCAGGGCGAATTCAGCCATGTCCAGGGCGCAGTCAGTCACGAGGTCGGCGCTGCGCAAAAAGTGGGCCAAGGGGGCCGGGATGGCGACCGGGTCACCGAGGTGCTGCAGCCACTGGTCAGACGGCACGGCACGCAGGTCGAGCGGGTAGGCATGCTCGCTTTCAGGCCCGGCAAACTCACTTGGGAGGTAGGCAGGGGCCCGGCCATGAGCGGGGGAGGTCATCAGGGTGTCAGAGATCATGGTGAACAGAGGGGGCTAGAGAGGGAACTGGCGGAAGGCCTCATGCCACCGGGTCAATTTCCCCGCGCTCAATTAGCAAGAAGCAGACCAGACAGGGCACGGCGGCGGGAAAGCGCGCAGGCGGAAAGTTTGGCAGCGCCGGGAAAATGGGCCGAAAAAAGCCGCCCCCTTGATACTCAGGAAGGCGGCAATGAAACTCGGGTCCCTTGGGGTGCCCGCGGTTTGGCTCAGTCTTTTTTCGCGGCCATTTCAATGCTGGTGACGGTCAGGATTTTCTTGCCGTCCCTCTCCGTCACGGTGCCTTTTGCAACGACCTCGGCGGGCGCTTTGCAAACTTTGCTGTGGAACTTGTCGGAGACGTCGTTTTTTTCCAGGTAGTAGGTCACTGGCTTGCTGGCGGTGGTTGGGCCGACGACGATGACGTTCTGGCAGGAGTCGGTTTCCTTGAGCGAGCACTTGCCGCACTGGCCAAGGCCCTTGATTTCGACCTCGTCGGCGCCCATGGCGGCGGAGGAGAGGGCAAGGGCGGCGAAAGCGCTGAAGAACAGGGTGAATTTCTTTTGCATGGGAAGATCGGGTTGGGACAGCTGAACGATGGATGGATTGCGTTGATTTTCAAGGGCCGAGGCGGAATATTTGGGGGATCTGGAATTTCCGGATGTCCCTTGGGGGCGATTCATGGTTTTTGCAGCGGTCGCGATGGCATTCACCGTTCTTACAACTGATCCAGCGAGTCTGGCGCGCCGCGGCGAGCTGAGAACCGCCCACGGCGTGATTCAGACGCCGGTGTTCATGCCTGTAGGCACGCAAGGTGCGGTCAAAACCCTGCATCCTGAGGATCTGGAGGCGCTCAACGCGCAGATCATCCTGGCCAATACCTACCACCTGTGGCTGCGCCCGGGCCACGAGCTGATCCGTGAGTTTGGCGGCATCCACGGGTTCACCACCTGGGAGCGGCCGATGTTGACGGATTCGGGAGGGTTTCAGGTCTGGTCGCTGGCCAAGCTGCGCAAGATCACCGAGGAGGGCGTACGGTTCAATAACCACCTCGATGGGGCCAAGATGCTCCTGACGCCAGAGTTGAGCATGGAAATCCAGGGCGCGCTGGGGTCCGACATCGCGATGCTATTCGACGAGTGCCCGCCCTACCCGTGCGATGAGGCCTACGCGGAGCGCTCATTGGCGCTGACGACACGCTGGGCCCGGCGCTGCAAGGACTGGATCAGCCAGAACGAGCCACGCTCGGGAGACGGCCGCCAGCTGCACTTTGGCATTGTCCAGGGGTCGACGTTTGCCGACCTGCGCGAGCGCTCGGCGCGTGAACTCGTCGAGCTGGACCTTGATGGGTATGCGATTGGGGGAGTCTCGGTGGGTGAGCCCGAGGAGGAGATGTTCCGCGCCATCGAAAATGCCGGGCCGTTCCTGCCGGCCAACAAGCCGCGCTATGCCATGGGCTTGGGGACCCCGCCGCAGATGCTCGAGATGATCGCCCGGGGGGTGGACATGTTTGACTGCGTTTTGCCCACTCGGG
>JBILQA010000340.1:0-3302 GCA_044373535.1 Akkermansiaceae bacterium
TCGCTTGGATGCGCGCCCAGCTGGAGCCCGCCGTGGTGTTAGACGACCAGAGCCAACGCTGGGCCGGGATGGCCGTGCAGGGACCCGAGGCGCTTGGCGTCGCGCGCGGCGCGCTGCCCGGGGTGGCGCTGCCGGAGCGCAACGGGATTGTCAGGGCGCTTGTCGACGGCCGGGAGGTGGTTGTTTGCCGCACGGGCTACACCGGCGAGGACGGTTTTGAGTTTTTCTGTGAGGCGGCGCTGGGGCAGGAATGGTTCCGCCGGTTCATGCGGGCGGGGGCCGTACCGTGCGGACTTGGGGCTCGCGACAGCCTGCGTCTGGAGATGGGCTTCCCGCTCAATGGAAACGACCTGAGCCCGACGCGCACGCCGCTGGAAGCGGGCCTTGGTTTTTTTGTCGGCTGGGACAAGCCAGAGTTCATCGGCCGCGCCGCGCTGATGGAGCAGAAGGCGTCCGGACTGGGTGAGAAACTCGTGGGGATCCGCTACACCGGGGCTGGGGCGCCGCCGCGTGCCCACTATGCGGTGCATGCGCCCGGCGGGGAGGCCATCGGGGAGCTGAGCAGCGGCGGGCTCTCGCCGAGTCTGCGCGAGGGCATCGGCATGGCGTATTTGCCGGTGGCGTGGAGCAAGCTTGGGACCGCCGTTGAGGTCGAGGTGCGCGGGCGGAAGTTTCCCGCCGTGGTGGTGAAAAAACCCTTTTACAAGAAACCGAGCAGCGGGCATTCAGAGCCGCAGAAAGCCTAACACCATGAACGTTCCCGAGCATCTCCACTACACCTCCGACCACGAATGGATCCTGCTAGAGGGGGACGTGGCCACCGTGGGCATCACCGACCACGCGCAGGAGGAGCTAACAGACGTGGTGTTCGTCGAGCTGCCGGCGGTGGGCAAGCGCGTGGACGCGGGTGACCCGACGGCGGTGGTTGAGTCGGTGAAAGCGGCGAGCGACATTTACGCGCCGCTGGGAGGCGAGGTGGTGGCGGGCAATCCCGAGGTTGAGAGCGACCCGTCGCTGGTGAACAGCGACCCGTATGGGAGCGGCTGGATTTTCAAGCTGAAGGTGGCCGATCTGGCGACCGTGGGCACGCTGATGGACGCGGCGGCCTACAAAGCACTCATTGGGTAATTCCGCGGGTTGCCCGCCGCGGTTTTCCGGTCCATGGAGGGGCGCGCCGTGAGGGGCGCCCGCAAAAGCATCCTTATTTTTCGCCTCAAATCCGCCCATGCCAGTATACGCCGACTTTCGCAGCCGCCACCTCGGATCGCTCACCGAGACTCAGGACCTGATGATCCATGAGCTGGGGTATGCGGGGATGGATGAGCTGATTGGCGCGGCAGTGCCTGCCGGTATCCGCCTGGAGCGTCCGCTTGAGTTGCCCGAGGCGCTCGGTGAGCAGGAGGCCTTGGCACGCTTGGCATCCATCATGGGGCAGAACCGGGTGCTGCGCTCGTTTATCGGCCAAGGCTACTACGGGACGATCACCCCGCCGGTCATCCAGCGCAACATCCTGGAAAACCCCGGCTGGTACACGGCCTATACCCCCTATCAGGCAGAGATCGCGCAGGGGCGGCTCGAAGCCCTGCTGAATTTCCAAACGCTGATCACCAGCCTGACAGGCTTGGACGTCGCCAACGCCTCGTTGCTTGACGAGGGCACCGCGGCGGCTGAGGCGATGACCCTGGCGCTGTCCTCCAAGCCGCGGGGGACGCGGATGTTTGTCGCCGACCACTGCCACCCGCAGACGCTGGATGTGCTGCGGACGCGCGCCGAACCGTTAGGTCTGGAGATTTGCAGCGGCGACTGGCGGACGTTTGACCCTGCGGGCTGCGAGGGGCTTTTCGCGGTGCTGGTGCAGTATCCGTGCAGCGGCGGGAAAATCGAGGATTTCACGGCATGGATTGAGGCGGTGCATGCGGCGGGTGCGCTGGCGGTGGTGGCGGCTGATTTGTTAGCCTTGGCGCTGCTCAAGGCGCCGGGTGACTTCGGGGCGGACATCTGCATTGGCAGCGCGCAGCGTTTTGGGGTGCCGATGGGCTTTGGCGGGCCGCACGCGGGATTCATGAGCTGCCGTGAGGCGCTCAAGCGCAAGCTTCCCGGGCGTCTCATCGGGGTCTCGCGGGATGCCCACGGCAAGCCCGCGTATCGACTCTCGCTGCAGACCCGCGAGCAGCACATCCGGCGCGACAAGGCGACGTCGAACATCTGCACCGCGCAGGTGCTGTTGGCGGTGATGGCCTCGATGTATGCCGTTTACCATGGCCCGGAGGGGCTCCAACAGATCGCGCGTGGCGTGCATGCCAAGACGCGCCTGCTTGCGAGCCTGCTCGCCGAGGGTGGAGTGGCGGTGGCTGCGGGGCCGTTTTTTGACACGCTGACGCTCGAGGTGGCGGATGCCGCGCAGCTGCTAGATAAGGCGCAGCTGGCTGGCTACAACTTCCGTGCGATCGATGCGCGCCATGTGGGAATCAGCTTTGACGAGACGACCACGCTTGGCGAGGTGGGCGAGGTGCTGGCGATCTTTGGGATCAAGGTCGACGCGGCGCGCCTGGTGGAGCCGTCCGGTAGCGCATGGGATGCGAGCTTTGAACGGGCCGAGGGGATTTTGCCGCAAGCGGTCTTCCGCAGCCACCGCACCGAGACGGAGATGCTGCGCTACCTGAAGCGGCTCGAGTCGAAGGACCTGGCTCTCAATGAGTCGATGATCCCGCTGGGTTCCTGCACGATGAAGCTCAACGCGACGGCCGAGATGATGCCCTTGAGCTGGCCAACGGTGGCTCACATGCACCCGTTTGCGCCCGACTCACAAAGCGCCGGCTACCGTGCGATGCTCAGCGAGCTGGAAGGTTGGCTGGCGGAAATCACCGGCTTTGCCGCCGTCTCGCTCCAACCCAATGCCGGTTCGCAGGGAGAGTACGCGGGGTTGTTAGCGATCCGCGACTACCACCTTGCCCGCGGCGACGGCCACCGGTTGGCATGTTTGATTCCTGTCTCAGCCCACGGCACCAACCCGGCCTCAGCCGTCATGGCTGGCTTCCAAGTGGTTGGCGTGAAGTGCGACGAGGATGGCAACATCGACATGCAGGACCTTGCTGAGCGCATCGCCCAGCACCGTGACACGCTTGGCGCGCTGATGGTGACCTATCCGTCCACCCACGGCGTCTATGAGGAGACCATCGTGCGCATCTGTGAGATGATCCATGAGGCCGGCGGCCAAGTGTACATGGACGGCGCCAACATGAACGCGCAGGTCGGGCTGACAAGCCCGGGACGGATCGGCGCCGACGTCTGCCACCTCAACT
>JBILQA010000341.1:0-3299 GCA_044373535.1 Akkermansiaceae bacterium
TGATCCAATGATCTCAAGTCCTCCAGATCCACGCAAGGTGGTGCTGCTCAATGGCGCGAGCTCGCTGATCACAATCTTGCTGAGGATCTCGGTCTTAGTTTGGGTTAATCAGCACCTAATCCGCCGCATTTCCCCCGAAGAATATGGGCTCTTCCCGCTGGTCAGCTCGCTTGTCGTTTTTGGAGACTTCTTCAAGAACATCTTCACGGGCGGACTAGGGCGCTACATCGTCGAGGAGGATGCCCGTGGGAATGACGAAGGGGTCACCCGGGTGGTCTCGTCGATGTTTCCATTTCTTATTGCGGCCTCGCTGGTCATGGCACTGGTGGCCGGTTTGGCGATCTGGCAAATCGAGCGGATTCTTGAGATTGCCCCCGGGCAAGTTGCCGATGCGCGGCTGATGTTTGGGCTATTGATCGTCATGCTGATCGTTGGCATGGTTTCAGGGCCTTTTAATATTGGGCCCTACGTGCGTCAGCGGTTTGTCCTCATCAATGCCGTGGGGCTCGCGGAAGAGGCGCTGCGGATCGCCATTCTGCTGTGCTTGCTGTTTGGGGTGAGCACGCGTGTGCTGTGGCTGGTGATTGCCTCGGTTGCCGCGGGCCTCGCGCGGACCGCGGTGCTGTGGGTCATGACCCAGAGGATGTTGCCGGCCGTGGCGTTGAATTGGCGGCTGGCAAGCATCAGTACGGCCCGTCGGATGATGGAGTTTGGCGCATGGACCTCGGTCCAAGGGCTCACCAACCTGATGGCCAACACCGTGCCCTTCCTACTCCTCAACCGCTTTGGCTCGGCAATGGATGTGAGCTCATTCCACCTTGGGCGTCTGCCTGATGTCCAATTTCGGCGCTTGGCGCTTGCGGCCATCACGCCGGTTCAGCCGGCGCTGACGAGCACGTTCGCCACTGCGGGTGAGGGCGCAATGCAGGAATGCTACATCCGTGGCGGGCGCTATCACCTCTGGCTGACGATGATTGGGATTGCGCCCTTTCTGGTTTTCGCCCAGCCGATTGCAACCCTTTATGCTGGTGAGCGCTACCACGGGGTCGGGTTGGTGATGATCGCCACGCTGGGGTGTTATCCGGCCATTTGGGCAAGCGCGATGTTCTACCGGGTCGCCCATGCCATCGGGCGAGTCCGGAAGTATTATGTCTGCGACGTTTTTGTCCAATCCGCCGCCTTGCTGGCGATCTCCCTGGCAGTCGCATGGCTGGGGTGGGGGGCGGCCGGCGCGGCCATGGCCATGTCTCTCACGCTCATCGTCATGCATTTTCTATTGATCTGGCCAATGGGTTTGCGGCTGGTTGGCGGCAGCTGGTCGCGGTTCATTCGCGCCACGTTGCTCCCCGGTTTGGCCCCCTTTGCGGTCGCCCTGGTGCTTTGCCTAGCCATTGGTGAATCGATGAACGTCAACAACTGGTGGCGCCTTGGGGGCGCCGCGGTGGTGGCCATTCTCGCGTATCTGGCGACGCTATTCGGCCTTTGCTTGGATGCCTCCGACCGGGCGTTTGTCGCCAGCGTGAGGACAAGTTTGGGCAAGAGGGCAAGGATTCTCAAACCAGCGCGGGTCCGCCCGGCTACGCCATCCCCTCACTCATAAATCCATGGCACAGCTTCCCAACTTCTTGATCATCGGTGCCGCGAAATCCGGCACCTCATCGCTCTGGGCGTATCTTCACCAGCACCCGGAGGTCTTTTTAGCGCGCAACAAAGAGCCAAATTACTTTGCGCTTTGCGGCAAGCCGTTGCCTGAGCCTGGGCCGGCAGCGCCTGAGCGGCTCCATGAGCTGCTGTATTCCTATTCCCTGACCGACATACATGAGTATCTCGAATTATTCCGCTCAACAGGTGGCGCGAAGGCCGTCGGCGAAGCTTCGGTGCGCTACCTTTATACTCCCGGGACCGCGGCGAAGATCCACGCGGCAGTGCCCAATGCGCGCATGGTCATCATGCTGCGGGATCCGGTGAAGCGGCTGTATTCGCATTACTGCATGAATCGGCAATTTGGGCTTGAGCCGCTGTCGCTTAGGGCCGCGATTGACGGCGAGCGCGCGCGGATCATGGCGGGGTGGGGGTATGACTGGCATTACGTCGGGGTGAGCAGTTACTCGGGCCAGCTAAGTGACTATCTTGGGTGTTTTGCGCGCGAGCAGCTGGGGATTTTTCTCTATGAGGATTTCGCCAAGGATCCGGTCAAGGTGGTCCAAGAGGTTTGCCGGTTTCTTGAGGTTGATCCTCATTTCACCCCGGACGTCTCGTTGCGCATGAAGGGCGCCTATCGCCCGCGCAGCCTGACGGTGGACGGATGGCTCAATCCACCCGGGCGCAATGGAATGACCCGCCGGGACCAGCGACTTCGCTTCCTACCCGCGAAAATGAAGAAGCGTTTGATCGGCGGGGTGAATTTTGTGAATCGCGCGCCGGTCGAGCCGCTGGCCAAGGAGATGCAGATTGAGTTGCGCTTGCAGATGGCTGCGGAAATTGCCGCCACCGGCGATCTGCTAGGACGCAATCCGGGTTGGTAATTCGTCTGAGGATTATATGACTGCACAGGGAAATTTGGTCATCTCACGCTTTGGGCCCGACCAGGCCGGTGGCGCCGCCTTGCGCAACCTGCAGAACATCCGCGGTTTGGGGCGCCTTGGCCCGGTTGATGTGCTGACCCTCAGCGAAGAGGGGAAAGAGGGGGCTTTTCCGGCTGAGGGGGTGCGCGAGTGGCAGCGGTTTTCGCTCAAAGAAAGGGCGCCATCAATGAGCAACCAGCTGATGGCCAGAAGGTGGCTGTGGCGTCGGGGGATTCATCCGCTCCTTGACCGCTACCGGTTGCCAGCCGCCGAGAGTTGGCTGCGGAAGCGCCTCCGGCACCCGGGGTACCGGTGGGTGGTGATTGAGGAACTTGCACTTGCGCGCTATGGCGAGCTTTGTGGGGCACTCGGTTGCCGGGTGGTTTTCGATGCCCATAACATTGAGGGGGCTCTTCGCGGGGAGCTTGCCGGGGCCGGACGCGGTGCTTGCGCTGGATGGCTTCAGCGCGCGAAATGCGGATTGCTGGCCTCGCGCCTAATTCAGGAGGAACATCGTGCGGTTCGCGCGGCGGACCAGGTCTGGGCATGCAGTGCTATGGATGCCAAGGCGTTGGAGGATCTTTACGGGAAGCGGGCAACAGTAGTGCCAAATGCGGTGGATGTGGACGCCTATCGGTCTTCGGCGGCCGGGGCGGCGGGTGATGGGGGTGGGTGCCCGCTGACGCTCTTGTTTACCGGAGCGTTCAGTTACTATCCCAACAGCGAGGCGGCTAT
>JBILQA010000342.1:0-3287 GCA_044373535.1 Akkermansiaceae bacterium
TGTGGTTGAACCGGTCCGCTTCCTTTCGGGCGAGAGCGAGGACCTGTTGCGCTCTTGGAGTGAAGTTGTTCATGAATCTAGAGGGTTCGACGGGGGCTCTTCGGTTTCACTTGAATCAATTACCTTACCAATATCAGGGGCGGCAAGGCTTTGCAACCGGGAGCGGATGATTTCAGCCCTTGTCGCGTCGCGCGCCTCGGGCGAGAGTTTTTTGCCGGTGTGCAACTGCAGGTGGGCGGGTTGAATGTCTAGAAACAATGAATCACAAGTTTTCACCGTGTCGTCAGGAAAAAATCCTAAATCGCCGCCAAGCCGCAGCAGCGAGATGTGGTTGAGGGCCTCCTTGGAGTCGATGACGTAGGCGTGGCGCAGCACCCCGTAGGCGCGGCCGATCTTGTCGCAGACCATGTCCGGGTCGTCCTCAACGAGTTTGAGCCTGGCATTGCGCTCGTGGTTGGCCACCTGGCCGATGACTCGCTCAAGCCGCCGGATGATCGTCTCCTCGCTCTCGCCCAAGGTGGATTGGTTGGAGATTTGGTACAGGTTGGCCAGCGACTCGGTGCCCTCGCCGTAGAGACCGCGCACCGCGAGGCCGATTTTGCCGACCGCCTGGAGGACCTGGCCGATCTGGTCGCTGAGCACCAGGCCGGGCAAATGCAGCATCGCGGAGGCGCGCATGCCGGTGCCGAGGTTCGTCGGGCAGGTCGTCAGGTAGCCGAGGTCGTGGTCGAAGGCGAACTCGAGGTTTTCCTCAAGCTCCTCGTCGACCTCCATGAGCGAGTCGTAGGCCTCCTGCAGGTTGAGACCCGGGCGGATCGCCTGCATGCGCAGGTGGTCTTCCTCGTTGATCATCAGGCTCAGCGACTGGCGCCGGTCGACCACCATCGCGCTGCCCTCGCCGCGCGCGGCGTGCTCGCGGCTGATCAGGTGGCGCTCGACGAGGACCTGCTTCTGGACCGAGGTCAGGTCGGAGAGTTCCTGGGAAAACGCATCCTTCATCTGGCCAAGCGCCTCGATGGCCGGGCGCATGGTGGCCAGCGCCTCGGCGCGCTTCTCCTTCTTCGCCCAGCCGGGGAACGGCACGCCGCGCAGGTTGCGCGCGAGGCGGATGCGCGAGGTGAGCACCACGGCATTGTCACAGCCATTGCCAACCATCCAGTCGGCGGGGTATTTGATCAAGGTGGTGAATCGCATCATAGCCTGAGGGAGTTGAAACATCCGGGGACTTTCACGAACTGGCCACGTTGACCTCGATCTCGCGGATCTCGTCGCGCAGCCCGGCAGCCTCCTCGTAGTTCTCGGCGGAAATCGCTTGGTCCAGGCGCGAGCGCAGTTGCTCAAGCCGCTGGGTCCTCTCGTAGTCCTGCATCAGCCCCTTGGGGACCTTGCCGCTATGGCCGGTGCCGGCGTGCAGCCCGCGCAGCATCGAGAGGACTTCATCGTGGAAGGTCGTGTAACACTCACTGCAGCCAAAGCGGCGCACGCGCTTAAGGTCGTCTAGGGTGAATCCGCACGACGGGCACGCCTTGCCGCGCGTGGTCGCCACGGCGGCCGGCGCGGTGTTGGCCCCCTCGGGCAAACCGCTGAGCAGCAGGTCCGCCAACGAGAAACCCGTCGGGTCCGTTACTCCCTTTTCAGCTGCGCACTCTTCGCACAGGCAGACTTTTTTCATCTGCCCGTCAACCAGCTGCGTCAGGAAGACGGTCGCCTTCTTATCGCAGAAATCGCACTCCATTTGCCCAAAACTAGACGGCAATCGGCCGAAAGCGAAACGGAAAAGCGCCGCGATCCGAGAATTTCCGCCCGGCCGCTTGCGCGCCTTAGACGATCGGGGTGCCGGTGGTCCCGACGAGGTCGCGGAAGGCCTTGATGATCTGGAGCGTGAGCGGCCCCGGGGCGCCGCTGCCGATTTCCCGCGTGTCGAGGCCGACGACCGGGATGACCTCTGCGGCCGTACCGGTCAAAAAGCACTCATCCGCGGTGAAAATGTCATAGCGGGTCATCGTTTGGGCCGTCATCGGGATGCCGAGCTGGGCGCACAATTCGAAGATAACCTGGCGGGTGATGCCGTCAAGGGCGCCATCGCTGATGGGCGGGGTGAGCACGGCCCCATCCTTGATGATGAAGATATTGTCTCCGGTGCACTCGGCCACGTAGCCTTGCTCGTTGAGCATGAGGCCCTCAACGGCGCCACCCTTGATCGCCTCGACCTTGGCCATGACGTTGTTGAGGTAGTTGAGCGACTTGACCTGGGGGCTGAGCGATCCCGGGGTGGGGCGACGCGTCGAGCAGGTGACCAGTTCAAGGCCCTTGGTGTAGTGTTCCTCTGGATAGAGGGTGATGGTGCCGGCGATGATGAACATGCTCGGCGTGTCGCAAAGGTAGGGATTGAGACCCAGGCCGCCGGCGCCGCGGGTGACCACCAGGCGCACGTAGCCGTCCTGCAAGCCGTTGGCGGCGATCGTCTCACGCACGTAGCGGCAGACCTCATCCTCGCTCCAAATCATCTTCAGGACAATCGCGCGGGCGGAGAGGAAAAGCCGGCGGATGTGCTCCTCGAGCCTGAAAACCCGGCCGTTGTAGAAGCGGATGCCCTCAAAAACGCCGTCGCCGTAGAGCAGGCCGTGATCGAACACGGACACCTTTGCCTCGGACTTATCCACCAACTCGCCGTCTAACCAGATTTTCATGCTTCGGGGGAGCAGGTTAGAGCGAACCCCGGGGAGTGCAATCCTGATGTTGCCGGATGACGCTCAACCGGCGGCGAGTTCGCGTGGCTGGTCCTCAGCAACGATGACGCCGTCGCGGATGATGAGCATGCGGTCACCGGTTTCCGCCAGATGCTCGTCATGGGTGACGACGACGAGGGCCATGCCATGGGCGCCGGTGAGCTCGGTGAGGATCTGCATGATCTCCTTGCCCTTGCGGGAATCGAGGTTGCCCGTCGGCTCGTCGGCGAAAATGATGTCCGGCTTGTTGACGATGGCGCGGGCGATGGCGACGCGCTGCTGCTCGCCGCCGCTGAGTTCGGCGGGCAGGTGGTCGGCGCGCTCAGCCAGGCCGACGCGCTCCAAGGCGACGCGGGCGGCGGCCTCGCCGTCCTTACCGCCAATGGCGGCGGGAACCAGGACGTTTTCGAGCGCCGTGAGTTCAGGCAGCAGAAAGTAATTTTGGAACACGTAGCCGATGCGGGCATTGCGGATCTTCGCCTGCGCATTGCGGCCGAGGTCATAGAAGTTCTGGCCGCCGAAGAGGACCTCACCCTGCTCCGGGCGCTCGAGGCCCGC
>JBILQA010000343.1:0-3284 GCA_044373535.1 Akkermansiaceae bacterium
ACTATCCCAACAGCGAGGCGGCTATGCGGCTGATCCGCGAAATCCTCCCACTGGTACGCCTGAGCCACCCGGCTGTGCGGCTTTGCCTGGTGGGTCGCCATCCGACCCCGGCGATGTTGGCCGCTGCCAAGGTTGATCCCGCCATTGTGGTTACCGGGGCTGTCCCCAGTGTGATGCCATATTTTCATTCTGAAGCGATAGCGGTGGTCCCTTTGGCTTTTGGAAGCGGTACGCGATTAAAAATTCTCGAGGCATTTGCGGCAGGGGTCCCGGTGGTGAGCACCGCCAAGGGCGCGGAAGGGATTGATGCCAAGGACGGTTACCACTTGTTGCTGCGTGAGAGTCCGGCCGCCCTTGCGGCCGCTGCGGTGCAACTTTGGGAGGATGCTGCGCTGCGCTCGCGGATGGTCGCCAATGCCGGCTTGCTGGTAGCAGGCGAGTATTCGTGGCCAGTTGCCGCCGAGCGGATCGCCAGCAGCCTTGGGATGCCAGCGAGGCGGTTGGACGTCATCGGCTAGGGGAAGCGCAGTTTATCTCGGGATGCCCCCAGGGGATCCCGCGTGGGCGGTTGGAAGAGACCGCGCGGCCGCCGCGGCAACTCTCCGGCGAGTGAAATTTTCTACTTAATCAATCATCGTATGAAACTGGGATTATGGGGAATAGGTGGGGCTCTGCGGCCATGGGTCGTATGCATGTTGATGATCTTCGGAGCGATGGAGTCGGCGCGGGCAGCGCCACCGGAGCTCTTTGTGGTGGAGAACGTGGTGACCAATCTTGATCAGCCAATGAGCCTGCGGTTTTTGCCGGATGGGCGCATGGTGCTGGTGCAGAAGAAGGGCCGAATCCAGATCTGCGATGTGGCGGCCAAGCCGGTTACCTCGGGTAACTATGGAAGCATGACCGATCCGGCGCATATTTATGGGCTGGATTTCAATCAGGAGCGCGGCGTGCTGGATCTGGCGATTGATCCAGCATTTCCTGCGTCGCCGTATATTTATATCCTCTACACGCCGGCGAATGCGCCCGACGGGGCGAAGCTGCGCGTGGCGCGCTTCACCCACGTGGAGAATGCGGGCGGGGTGACAAGCCGCTTGGATATGGCCAGCGAGATGGTCATCTGGACTGACACGCAGGGATATGACTCATGCTGCCACTTTGGGGGCGGGCTCGATTTTGGGCCCGACGGCAACCTGTGGATCACCACCGGGGATCACTTCCAGGGATCCTACGCGGCGAGCCTTGCGCATGCCGGCGGCAAGGTGCACCGGATCCGCAAGGATGGCACCATCCCTGCGGGAAACCCCTACGCTGACGGGGCGGGTCCGAATGTGGACTCATTGTTTGCGATCGGCTTGCGCAATCCGTTCCGGTCGCGCTGGGATCTCCAGGGGAAGCGGTATTTTATCGGCGAGGTCGGCGGTAACACCCAAACGACCGCGTGGGAAGACCTCCACTATATCGATTACAACAGCGCGGCAGGCAGGTTTGTTGACTCCGACTTCGGCACTGCGAGCGATAATGGCCGCTATGACGGGATCAATTTTGGCTGGCCAACGGCCGAGGGGCTTCCGCCCTACACAGACTTTCCCGGGGCGAATGTGGAGCCTGCCGGCACGCCGATATTCTCCTATAAGCATTCCAAGGTGACCGCGGCCATCAACGGCGGGGTGGTCTATCGCGGGACCAAGTTTCCCGCGGAATATAATGGAGCGTATTTTTATGCCGACTCGACCCGTGATTTTCTGCGCTACCTCAAGTTCAAGCCGGACGGGACGGTGGCGCCCAACCCCGCCCCCGCCCCGATGGACTCAAAAAACCCCGACACCTTGAGCCGACCGTTTGATCTCGCCCCGGTTGGCCGGATCGTCGCCTTGGAAGTGGGGCCGGACGGCGCGCTTTACTTTGTGAGCTTCAGCGACTCAGGCGGGGCATACGGGCAGCCTGACCCAGCGGTGCTCGGCGCGGTCCGGCGGTACGTTTATGACGGGGGTAATTCGCATCCGGAGATCACGACCTTCACGGTTGCGCCGGCGGCCGGGCCGACGCCACTGGCGGTGAGCTTCTCAGTTGGCGCACGCGACAGCGACAACGACCCACTCACCTACAAGCTCGATCCGGGTGACGGCTCGGCGGTGATGTCCGGCTCGCTGAGCGCGGGCCAGACGCTGGCACGGGGATACACCTATACTGCGGTTGGGGTGCGTACGGCCACCTTGACGGTGTCCGACGGCAAGTCTGAAACGACCTCTTCGGTGATCGTACAGGCGGGAAGTCCGGCGGTCATCACCTCGTTCAAGGCGGTTAATAATAACCCGGTGCCGCCGGCCAATTACTTCCGCTACGGCGACACCTACACGTTTAGCGCCACGGCCACATCCGCTAGCGGGGTCCCCTTGGCACCGGAGTCATTCTCGTGGTCGGTCGTATTTATCCGTCCGGGGAATACCCACCCGGTGGTGGGGCCGCTGACCGGCGTGGCCAACTTGAAGTTTCCTATTCCATCGCAAGGGCAGGGTTTCAGTGGGCCGGTGTTTTATCGCTGCTTTGTCACGGTGCGCGACGGGGATGCGCCACCAGCGACCTCAAGCATCGATATTTTCCCGGAGAAGGCATTGATCCATTTCACCTCCGAACCCAGTGGGGTGGTTATCCAGGTCGATGGCAACACCGCCGTGCCGACACCCTACACGCTCGATACCTTGATTAACTTTGAACACGTCATCACCGTGCCGGGGACGGTCTGTGCCAGCACCGGGCAGCAGAAATTCAGCGCGTGGAGTGACGGCCCGACAACCGCGCAGCGGAAATTCCTGGTGCCGCCCGGCGAGTCGTTCCTCGGGGCAAACTATGTGGCCAACGGGTCCTGCTTGAACACGGGATTGGTGCTCAGTGGGCTGGTTGTACACCTTGAGTCCGACTTGAATGTCGGGCTGCAATCAGGCAGCCAGGTGGCCACTTGGCTTGACCAGTCGGGACTTGGCAATGACCTGCAAGCGTATGGCAATCCGCAACTTGCTGCCGGATTGACCCCGTCGGGAAAACCCGCGCTGCGCCTGGACGGGATGGGCGACAAGCTTGAGCGGGTGCACGCGACCCAGCCGCTCAGCGGGTTGCCCGCCGGCAATGCGGATCGAACGATGTTCATGGTGGTCAGATACCCGGGCGGGTCGTCCGCATGGGCGGGGGCGTCCTACGGAACCGGCGCAAGCAACCGCGCGTTTGGCCTCCTGGCCAAGCATCCGACCGGCGAGCTTGTTTTGCAGGGGTGGGGGACGGGCAACGAC
>JBILQA010000344.1:0-3282 GCA_044373535.1 Akkermansiaceae bacterium
GGTACTCCTGGATGCTCTTAACGGTTAGCTCGTGGTCCTTGAGCGAGCGCATGGCCCGCACACAGGCTTCCGCGGCGGCCAGATTGGTGCAGTGGGAGATTTTGTGGGCCACCGCGCCGGAGCGGATGGTGACCTCGTCGACGCGGGTTTCGTGGCCGCTGGGCGTGTTGATGACAAACTGGATCTGGCCGTTTTTCATCATGTCGATCACGTTTGGCCGGCGCTGCTCGCTGAGCTTGAAGAGCCGGTGGCACGGGATCCCGGCCTCGCTGAACTTCTGGAAGGTCCCGCCGGTCGAGTAGATCTCAAACCCGAGCGCCGCCAGATCGCGCGCGATCGGCACCGCCGCGTCCTTGTCGCGGTCGTTGACGGAAATGAACACATTGCCGGTGGTCGGCAGCGGGTTGAAGGCGCTGATCTGGCTCTTTGCATAGGCCATGCCGAGGTCCGCATCGATGCCCATGACCTCGCCGGTGGACTTCATCTCGGGGCCCAGCACAATGTCGATGCCCGGAAAGCGCGGCCATGGGAAGACCGCCTCCTTAACCGAGAAATGCGGCGGAATGATCTCCTTGGTGAAGCCCAACTCCTTGAGGGTTTTGCCGGCCATGATCTTGGCCGCCAGCTTGGCCAAGGGCACGCCGATCGCCTTGCTGACAAACGGAACGGTCCGCGAGGCGCGCGGGTTGACCTCGATGATGTAGAGCAGCTCGTCCTTGACGGCGAACTGGATGTTCATGAGCCCCTTTACCTGCAGCTCGCGCGCCAGGTTCTTGGCCGCGGCCATGATCTCAGCCTTGATAGATTCTGATAGGGAGAACGCCGGAATCACGCACGCGGAGTCACCGGAATGGATCCCGGCCTGCTCGATGTGCTGCATGATGGCGCCCACCACCGAGGTCTCGCCGTCCGAGATGCAGTCCACGTCGACCTCCACAGCCCCTTCCAGGAACCGGTCAACCAGCACCGGCCGGTCGGGCGAGACGTCCACGGCCTCGCGCATGTAGCGGCGCAGCTCGCTGTCCTCGTAGACGATCATCATCGCCCGTCCGCCCAACACGAAGGACGGCCGCACCAACACCGGGTAGCCGATCCGTCCGGCAATCGCCACGGCCTCGTCTTCCGAAACCGCGGTGCCCGCCTCCGCCTGCTTCAGGCCGATCCTGTCTAGCAGGGCGGAGAAGTGCTTGCGGTCCTCGGCGAGTTCGATGCTCTCGGGCGAGGTGCCGATGATCGGGACGCCATGGCGCTTGAGCGCCGCGGCCAGGTTCAGCGGCGTCTGGCCGCCAAACTGGACGATCACCCCGTCGGGCTTCTCCTGGTCGCAAATGTTCAGCACGTCCTCTAACGTGAGCGGCTCGAAGAACAGTTTGTCGGACGTGTCGTAGTCGGTTGAAACCGTCTCCGGGTTCGAGTTGACCATGATCGTCTCATACCCGAGCTCCTTGAGCGCAAACGACGCGTGCACGCAGCAGTAGTCAAACTCAATGCCCTGGCCAATCCGGTTAGGGCCGCCGCCAAGAATCATGATCTTCTTCTTGTCGCTTGCCCGCGCCTCGTTCTCGTCGCCGTAGGACGAGTAGAAGTAAGGCGTGTAGGCTTCGAACTCCGCCGCGCAGGTATCGACCAGGCGGTACATCGGGATGATCCCGGCGGCCTTGCGTTCGGCGCGGATGTCGTCCTCGGTGGTCACCGCCGCCTCGGAGCGCGGGTGTCCGGCACCATTCGCCTGATTGCGCGCGTGCGCAATCTGCCGGTCGGAGAAGCCTAACTTCTTTGCCTTTCTCAGGTCCAGCGTCGCCAGGTGGGTCCCTTCGGTGAAAATCTGCTCCAGGTGGACGAGGAACCACGGGTCGATGTTGGTCGTCTCGTGGATCTCCTCAACCGACCAGCCGAACTCAAAGGCGGTCTTGAGCCAGAAAATCCGCTCCGCGTTGGGCACGGCCAGCTTCACCTCGATGTCCTCGCGGCTTGGTGCCACCGGGTCCTTCGCGTCAAAGCCAAATCCCCAGCGCCCGGTCTCCAGCGAGCGCAGCGCCTTCTGCATGGATTCCTTGAACGTGCGCCCGATGGCCATCGCTTCTCCAACAGACTTCATCGAGGTCGTCAGCACCGCGTTGGCGGTTGGAAACTTCTCAAACGTGAAGCGCGGAATCTTCGTCACCACGTAGTCAATCGTCGGCTCAAACGACGCCGGCGTCTCCTTGGTGATGTCGTTGGGCAGCTCATCGAGCGTGTACCCAACAGCCAGCTTCGCCGCGATCTTGGCAATCGGGAACCCCGTCGCCTTGGACGCCAGCGCCGAGGAGCGCGACACCCGCGGGTTCATCTCAATGACGATCATCCGCCCCGTGTCCGGGTCGACCGAGAACTGGATGTTGGACCCGCCGGTCTCCACCCCGATCTCGCGAATCACCGCAAACGACGCGTCGCGCATGATCTGGTACTCCCGGTCGGTTAGCGTCTGGATCGGCGCCACCGTGATCGAGTCGCCCGTGTGGACCCCCATCGGATCGAGGTTCTCAATCGAACAAATCACCACGCAGTTGTCCGCGCGGTCGCGCATCACCTCCATCTCGAACTCCTTCCAGCCTAACAACGACTCCTCCACCAGCACCTCGGTCACCGGTGATAGATCCAGCCCGCGGGTGACGATCTCCTCGAACTCCTCGCGGTTGTAGGCGATCCCGCCGCCCTGGCCGCCCAGGGTGAAGGCCGGGCGGATGATCAGGGGAAATGCCTTGCCGGTGAGCTCCGCCAAGCTTTCGGCGGCCTTGCGGCCCTCCTCGAGCGTGTGGACGGTGACCGACTGGGGCATGTCGAGGCCGATTTTCTGCATCGCCTCCTTGAACCGCTGGCGGTCCTCGCCCTTGTCGATGGCGTCGGCATTCGCGCCGATCATGCGCACCCCGTGTTTTTCCAAGACTCCGGATTTGAACAACTCCATGGAAACGTTCAGCGCCGTCTGGCCACCCAGGGTCGGCAGCAGCGCGTCGGGCTTCTCACGGATGATGATCTTCTCCACCACCGCCGGTGTAATCGGCTCAATGTAAGTGCGATCCGCAAACTCCGGATCGGTCATGATGGTCGCCGGGTTGGAGTTGACCAGGACCACCACGTAGCCCTCCTCGGCCAGCGCCTTGCACGCCTGCACTCCCGAGTAGTCAAATTCACAACCTTGACCAATGACAATTGGCCCGGAGCCAATCACCAGAATTTTGCGGATAGTTTCGTCTTTGGGCATTGCGGGGCGGCTAAATTCCGGTGGGTGTGACAGGCTTT
>JBILQA010000055.1:0-11238 GCA_044373535.1 Akkermansiaceae bacterium
CGCGGGCGCTATAGATCGCGGCAGTGTAGCCGGCGCAGCCGGTCCCGATGATGACGAGGTTTTCCATGGTAAAGGTGAGCAGGGCGGTGATTCAGGCGCAAGCGGCGCGCCGCAGGCGGGGCCACGAGCCGAGTATTCCCGCTGCCCGCACCCCTTGTCAAAACCCAATGGCCAGCGGGCCCAACACGCTTGGAGCCCCCCCCGCGCCGCGTCTAATGGATCCGCCCGGTGCGCTTGAGCTCGCCAAGCCAGAGCCGGTCGCCCTCCGAGAGCAACTTCTCTTGCGCCTTGAACTCCGTCCCATCCGGCTCAACCAACACGAGCTTGCCGGCCTGATAGCCCAGCAGCTTCGCAAAAACCCGCCGCCCCGACTGGTCGACCCAGTCCCGATAGCCGCCGCGCTCGAGGTCCCCGCGCCATTTCTTGAAGCTCTCGTCGCCAATCCTCTGCGCCTGCTTCAACTGGCCCCAGAAAAAGTCCCCAGACCCCTGACGGTACCCCCGGTAGGACTTGATGACCTCCCCCTGGGGCGTGAGCATGATGACGGTTGGCGATCCTAGCACCTTGTAGTGTTTCCTGACCGCCGTGACGTACTCCCCCGCCCGTGCCTTGCTGTCTTCATCGCGCGCGTGCTCGGGTTCGCGGGTGTCAATCTTGAGGCGCACGAGATGCGCATCGGCCCAGGCGCCAAACTCATGCAGGCCGAAAAGCTCCGCGCTCAGCGCCTTGCATGCCGGGCTCGTCTGGCTGTCGGTGAACCAGATGAGCTGGCACTTGCCCTCGCGCATTGCCTTGCGCCGGGTCAAAACGATGCTGCGCTCCCACGGCCCCTCGCTGGGTTTTTCCAACAAGTTGTCCAACTCCGGGATGGGCGCGTCGGGGTTGTCCAAGTCAGTCCACACGAGTTCCTCATTGTTTTTCGCCAGCGCCGCGGCGGCGCCGCCGGCCGCCGCCGCACCGCCGGACCCGGGCGCGGTGGGCCCAAGCGCCCCGTCTAACTGCACACGCGCCTGCCCGCCAGCACCGCCGCCGGCGGCCGCACGCAGCCCCGCGGGCACCCCGTTCAAATCAAGCTTGGCGGGCTTTGCATCGCCGCCGCAGCCCGCCAGCAGCCCGGAAACCCCCAGCAATATCCCTAACCCCTTTGCCTTGCATCCGTGCGTCACAACCGCAGTTAAACCACTTCCTCGCGCCGCGGGCAACTCCAGCAGCAAGAAGTTAAACCCAACAGCGCACTCGACGCCACCGCCCCAGCCACTCCATGGTGCGGCCATGTTCACCGGATTGATCGAGGCCACCGGCACGGTTCTGCGCTTGGAGCCACGCGGCAACCAAGCCGTGTTGGAGCTTGCCGTGCCTTTCGCGCCCGAGCTTGCGCTCGGCGACTCCCTGGCCGTCAATGGCTGCTGTCTGACTGTTAGCGCCTGCGGCTCTTCCTCGGTCTCTTTCGACCTGCTCTCCCAGACCCTCAAGATGACCTCGCTTGGGGCCCTCGCCGCGGGCAGCCATGTTAACCTCGAGCGAGCGATGCGGGCCAGCGACCGCCTCGGCGGGCACTTTGTCCAAGGTCATGTGGACGCGACGGGCACCCTCCTGGACCTCTCGCCCCACGGCCAAGACCACCGCCTGGAGGTCTCCCTGCCGCCCGCCATTCAACGTTACTGCCTCGCCCAAGGATCGCTCGCCGTGGACGGCATCTCGCTGACCATCGCCGAGCTGGGCATCGAGAGCGCCCTCTTCTGGATCACCCCGCACACCTTTGCCCACACCCACCTGCACGCCTCGCGCGTCGGCCAGTCACTCAACCTGGAGGCTGACCTGCTAGCCAAGTACGTCGAAAGGCTCCTGCCACGGAGTTAGGGTCGCGTGTTAGCTCGCCAGGCCGTGCTTCTTCAATCCATGAAACCGCTTCTCATCGTCCTCGCTGCCGTGCTGCTAGCCGCACCGGCCAGCCTGCTTGCCGCCGGCACCGCGCCTGCCACGCCGGAGTTTGTCAGCTCGATGGCGCGCATGCCCGAGCTTGAGCAGCAGCAGGGGATCACCAAGGTTGGCGACAAGCTCGCCTTCCGCGCCAAGCACCAGCCCTTCCTGCTTGCAGCCTCGATCATCTTCACTCTCGCCATCGCCCATACCTTTGTGGCGGTTCCGATCACCAAAAAGGCCCACAAGATCCAACACGACCACGATGTCCGCGTGCGCCGACAAAATGCGGCCTCCGGCCAAGCGGTCAAAGCTGGCGACCTCGTGAGCTTCAAGGCCACCATGGTTCACTTCCTTGGCGAGGTTGAGGCCATCTTCGGCATCTGGGTTGTTGTCCTGCTTGCCGCCATGGCAGGATTCTACAACGTCGCGACCGTCCAAAGCTACGTGTCGAGCGTCAACTTCACTGAGCCGCTCTTTGTGGTGGTCATCATGGCTTTGGCCTCAACCCGGCCAGTCCTGCGCTTCGCCGAAAGCTGCCTGCGCTTCTTCGCCCGCTTTGGCCGCGAGACCCCAGCCGCTTGGTGGCTCGCCCTGCTCATTGTCGCCCCGCTGCTCGGCTCCTTCATCACCGAACCCGGCGCCATGACCATCGCCGCGATGCTGCTGGCGAAAAAATTCTACAAGCTCAAGCCAAGCCCGCGCTTTGCCTACGCCACCCTCGGCCTGCTCTTTGTCAACATCTCGGTCGGCGGCGTCTTGACCAACTTCGCTGCGCCACCGGTCCTCATGGTCGCGGGCGCGGACAAATGGAACCTCACCTCCACTGAAATGCTCCTGCACTTTGGTGACAAGGCGCTCGTCGCCATCGTGATCTCCTCCTTGCTCTACTTCCTTCTCTTCCGCAAGGAGCTTGCCGCCATGAGCGCGCGCGTTCCCGACCACGACGCGGACGGCAAGGGCGACTTGCAAGACGAACTGCGGCCCATTCCGCTCTTCGTCACCCTCACCCACCTCGGCTTCATGGCCTGGACAGTTGTTTTCTCCCACAATCCGCCGCTTTTTGTTGGCGGCTTCCTGTTCTTCCTGGCCTTCCAGCAGGCAACCGCCCACCACCAAAGCGAGGTCCAATTGCGCGGGCCCATCCTCGTCGGCTTCTTCCTCGCCGGCCTCGTCGTCCATGGCAGCCTGCAAGGCTGGTGGCTTGGCCCGATTATCTCCAGCCTCACCGAGTGGCCACTCTTCATCGGCGCGACGGTTCTAACTTCCTTCAACGACAACGCCGCCATCACCTTCCTCGCCAGTCAGGTCGAGGGTCTTGGGCCCCATCTCAAGTACGCGGTGCTTGCTGGCGCGGTCACCGGCGGCGGATTGACCGTCATTGCCAACGCCCCGAACCCTGCTGGCCAGGCTTTGCTTAGCCGCTTCTTTGGCGAGGGCGTCTCGCCCCTCAAGCTCTTCCTCGGCGGCCTTCTCCCCACCCTCATCGTCGCCTGCTGCATGATGCTTCTTCCAGACCGTGGCGTCGCGAAGATCTTCGACACGCCCGCAGAGCACGCCCCACCGGCCCACGCCCCCCCGGCGCCGCGCGCCCACTAGAGGGCTGTTAGCCCCCCTCAGCCCGCCGCCATCCACGCCACCGGCCACCACGGCAGGTTGCGCAGGATGGTGAAGGCGAGCACAACGAGCACCATGGCCAACCCCCAGCGCCACGAAATAACGGGAAACTCCCGCGCCATGCCGCGCCGCTCGCGCCACACTGCGCGCAGCCCCAGCACCAGCGCCGCGACGAAAATCACCACCAGCAATGGGTTCATCCGCAGCGCTCGCGGGACATCCCCGGCCAACAATGCCAACGTGGCCCGCGTGCCGCCGCACCCCGGACAATCCAACCCGCTCATACGCCTGAATAGGCACCCCGGCAGCCGCCCACGCCACAGCGGCGCGCTCGCAGCCACACCGATGGCCAACGCCACCGACGCGCCGAAAATCCCAGTCCAGCACCACCGGTTCGCTCCACCTGCCTGCGGCATTGCCCTTGGACTATCGAGTTGGTGGCGCCAGATCCTCAGCCTCAGGCTGCTCCATCTGCTTTCTTTGCTCCTGCTGCTGGCGCATGATCTCCGCGCGCCATTCCTCGGGCTTCACACTCATCAAGGCGACGATGATGACCAGCGAGAGCAAAATCGACAGATATCCCGTGAGCAGCCCCGCCAACGCCATCCCCTCGCCACCAAAGACGCCGGGATTCTTGCGCGCGTTGCTGCGCGCGATATGCCCTAACACAACGGCGACCAGCCCGAGCGGAATGCCGAGACAGGTTAACAGTCCGACAATTCCGCAGATCATCGAGCCAATCGCCATGCCCTTGAGCCGTTGCGAGCCAAGCGCCGGACTCGCCACGGAAAACGGGCTGGCGCTCTCAACCGGCATGACCGCCGCCGGTCCACCACCGAGCTCATCAGCGCCCGCCGCGCGCAACTCGGCCACCTCCCCCGCCGCCGTCCAGTCAGCCATCCCCTCGTGCCATACCAAGTCGCCCGCCGCGATGTCCCCGTCGGCCAGCAGCCGCTGCAGCTCGCCCAAACCCACCGGCCCCTGTTGGGCGCCTCTTTTAGAGTAATACCAATCCATTTGGCCGCAACCTAACTGGCAAGCCGGGCGACACAAGCGCCATCCGCATCAAAGCCTCCATAGCTGCGCAAAAAAAACGCCCAACCAGATGAGCCCGGCGGCCGTTATGAAAATCGAGCAATACCCAGTGATCAGCCCGGTTAAGGCCATCCCATGCCCGGCCACCGCATGCGGCGCCTGCCGGATCTTCTTCATTGCCATGTGGCCGCAGATCACCGCCGCAATGCCAGGAAGGGCGCCGATAAGATAACATACCAGCATGACGATACTGGCGATTCCGCACACCATTGAGGCAATCGCCAACCCGCACGGCTGAGGCTGCTGCTGATAACCCGGATGAGCGCCCGACGCGCCCTGCTGCCCGATCGCCGCCGCATAGGTCCCGTCTTCCATCATCGGCTGCTGAAGCTCAGAGACGCCCGCCAGCGGCTGCCAGTCGCCCATGCCCTCGCACCAAACCAATGAATCCGCCATCACCTCGCCCGAGGCAATCTTGCCCCGCAGCGTTTGCTCGTCGACCGGCCCGAATTGTTGGTCTGCGCGACCATAGTACCAAAGCTTCATACTCCCTGAAACATTTGCCCGACTAACGATTCAAGCAACTCTTATTCCAGCCCCTTCACGCCCGGTACCCGCGGATAAACACCCGCAGCAGCCCATAGCCGCTGGCCAAGCCGATCGCGCTGATCAACCAGAACGCCAGGTGCGAGTCCTCGAGGCCGTTGCGCACGTTCATGCCGAACAGCCCGGTTAGCCCGATGAGCGGCAAGAACGCCGCAGCTAGCAGGTTGAGGCGCATCGCCGCGCGGTCCGTGCGCTGCGCCGCCTCGGCCTGCTCCTCGGCCGACTCGGTGCGGAAATACGTCAGCGCGTTTTGCGCGTCGGCGTGGAGCAACTCGGCGGCTCGCTCAAGCTCGCGCGCCCGGTCGCGCAGAGCGAGGATCTCGCGGTCGCCATCCTCAAGGGCAAGCACCCCCTCTAACACCCCAACCAGGTTGCGCAGCGACCGGCACAATGGCAGCGTGTGCTTGAGGATCTCGTAGAGCTGCTGGCCTTTTTCGGCAAACTCAAGGTCCTCCTCAAGGCCGTCAATGACGGTGGCGTAGCGCTCCAACAATTCCTGCAGCCCACGCAGCCCGCCGGGCACCTCACGGCTGCGCCAGCCGTTGCGCCGCGTTTTCCAGAAAAACAAGGCCTCGCGCTCGCGCACCCCCGCCTTGGGCACCTCGTGGACTATCACCAGCAACTCGCCGCTGCCCTCAAGCACCCGCTGATGCCCGGGACGTCGGCCCAACTGGTCCAACACCTCATCGCCCGGATCAAAGTGAGCCGGAAGGTATGCATGCTCCTCATCGCGCGCCATACCCCTAACCATGCCTGCCGCGCCCGCCGCCGGCAATCGCGGAAATGCCCCCCCTCGCCCGGGTTGTTAGCTGCGGCGGTTCCAGGCCACCACCTCGGCGTAGGTCACGCCCGCGCCGCCAAAGATATCCAGCGCGCTGCCAACCGTCACGTCCACCGTGCCCTTGCTGAGGTCAGCCACCCGCTGCAGGTCAGCCATTTCCGCGACTCCGCCAGCGTAGGTCATCGGCAGCTGGCCCCAGCCGCCGAGATACTCCACCAGCTCCGCGTCGATCCCCCCGCACAGCCCCTCGACGTCGGCCGCGTGGATTAGAAACTCCGCACAGCTGGCCGCTAGCCGATCAAGGGCGCGCGGCGAGATTGTCAGGTCCGTGAGCGTCTGCCAACGGTTCATCGCCACAGTCCATCCGTCCCGAGTGCGCCGGCAGCTCAGATCAATGACGAGCCGCTCGGCGCCGATGCGCGCGACCAATTCGTCGAGGCGCTGCGGCAGGAACCGCCCATTGGGATCAAATAACCATGAGGTGACAATGACGTGGCTGGCCCCCGCCTCAAGCCAGCACATCGCGTTGTCCGCGTCGATCCCGCCACCGACCTGCAGTCCCCCGGGCCAAGCACTGAGCGCCTCGCGCGCCGCATCGTCGTTGCCGCCGCCGAGCTTGATGACGTGCCCGCCCTCCAGCTGGTCGCGGCGGTAGCGCCGGGCAAAGGCAGCCGCGGATTCATCGCTGACAAAGTTCTCGCGCAGGCCGGCGCCGCTGTCAGTTAGGCTGGCCCCAACAATCTGCTTCACCCTGCCGTCGTGAAGGTCAATGCATGGGCGGAACTTGGTCATCGCGGCCATTGAGCGCCTCCCGCGCCGCCAAGCCAATCCGAAAAACCCGCCGCGCGGCGCGCAAATCCCCTAATTCTGGCATGGCGCGCGGCCACAAGCGCTCTAGGATTCCATCCATCATGACGAGCCGCCTTGCTCTAGCAGCCCAAGCAATCCTCGCCACCGCCCTGCTGGCAACCGCGTGCAAGCCCGCCCCAACGACGGCCGCCGCGCCGCCGGGCATGCGCTGGATTCCAGGCGGCACGTTCAACATGGGCTCGCCTGGCAGCTTCAAGACCGTCTTCGGCCCAAAAACCTTTCCCGAGGAAACCCCCATCCAACAACAAAAGGTCGGCCCGTTCTGGATGGACGAAACGGAGGTGACCAACCGCCAGTTCGCGGCCTTCGTGGCCGCCACTGGCTACCTTACCGTTGCCGAACGAAAAATCGACCCCCTCAGCTTGCCCACCGAGGCACGCGCGGGCCTCACCGCTGACTCGCTCAACGGCGGCATCGTCTTTGCCCAGACCGCCCCCGGCGCTCCTGCCGAAGGCTTCCGTGACTGGTGGCATTGGGACCCTAAGGCCAGCTGGCGCCAACCCTTCGGCGAGGGATCCTCCATTGCAGGCCTCGACGACCATCCGGTTGTCTGCGTCACCATGGAGGACGCCGAAGCCTTCGCCAAGTGGGCCGGAAAACGCCTCCCCACCGAGGCCGAGTGGGAGTTCGCCGCTCGCGGCGGCCTCCAGGGCGCCACCTACACCTGGGGCAACGAGCTCAAACCAAACGACACCTGGATGGCTAACAGCTGGCAGGGCGACTTCCCGCGCGAGAACACTGGCGAGGACGGATACTCTCGGACCGCACCTGCGCGCTCCTATCCGCCTAACAACTTCGGGCTCTTCGACATGGCCGGCAACGTCTGGGAGCTTTGCCGCCGCGGCACGACGTCCTATCATGAGCAGTTTTCCCCAACCGCAACGCCCACGCGCGGCGGCTCCTATCTGTGCCACATTTCCTACTGCATGCGCTACCGGCCCGCTGCCCGCCAGTCGCAGGAGCCCGACTCGCCTACCTGCCACATCGGCTTCCGCTGCGTGAAGGACTAGTTAGGCAACCTCAGTTCCCCCCTAACAGGCGCTTGGTCTCGCCCAGCGACATGCGCCGCTGCTCCTCCCAGCTCATGATTTCCGGTTCGGTATAGACCCGCCGGCGCGTTTCAGTCTGCGCATCCACCGGATGCCCGAGCCTCTCAGCGGCCCCCTCGCGGGCGGCCTTGGTGGCGAAGCCGCCCGTGGCGAAGCGGCCGTCGGTCTCGCGCGCCTTGACCTCGAGGCTTGCGTTCTCCTGCCCTTGCCAATCGGCCGTCTTGACCATGCGGCTTGCCGCGTCCGCTCCCGCGCCCGCAAATCCTCGCTTGGCCACGTCTTGCTTGCCGCCCCACCACGCGCGTTTGGCCATCTCATTCGTAGCCCCCGCACCCGCGAATTGCTTGCCCGCAAAGCGGCCCTTGAACATCCCATTGTCACGCTCGCCGGACTCAAACTCGCTGCGCTTGCTATTCTGCGGCGCCTTCCAGTTGCCAGCCGCATCTTGGCTGAAGACAAACGGCGAGCCCCCGCTGAGCCGCTCCGTCAGGCTGCCCCGCGGCTCCACGGCAGGACCCTTGCCGGCGCCGCACCCGGCTGTTAGAACCGCCGCCGCTCCCGCCGCGGCCCACCCTAACTGTCTAGCAAAGCTCATTGGCCGCCAAAGCTGGCAAATTTCCCGCCGCGCGACAAGCGACGACTTCCCGCGCTGGGCGCCACCACAGGGGAGCGATTTTGACCTTTGGCAAAGCTGCGCGGGCCGCGTAGCGTGGCGCCATGGAACAGCTGCTGCCATTGCTCTACTCGCCATTCGCGCTGGGTCTCTACCTTGGCCTGCTCATTGCCTTCTTCGTCTGGAAAGGCAACCTCACGCGCAACCGCGCCGCGCGCGGCGAACGCCTGCGGCTCCAAAACGAACTCAAGGAGCTCCAGGGACACCTGCATACCCAACTCAAAATCAACGCTTCAGGCAGCGACACGCTGCAGCGCCAGGCCGACGACCTGCGCCTGCAAAATGAAAATTTGCGCGTCAACCTCGCCTCGCTCCAACAAAAACCCGGCCGCGCCGAGCTGCGCCACCTCCACGTGCTCGACGGGGCGATCAGCCGCATGCGCGAGCAGGCACCCGGCTTCGCCGCCGCCTGGGAGCGCGCCCTGCGTGAGGCCGAAGCCGACGTCCTCGGCGCCGAAAGCGGCCTGAAAAAACTCATGCGCCGCGTCATGCCGGGCATCGCCAACGCCTCGAACAACGACGCGCGTGAGCGCCAGGAGCGCTCAGGCGCAGAGGATATCTAGCAACCAGCCGGCTACCCGCCACCCCCAGCCCGCTCAGAACAGCTCACACTGAACCTCGCGCACTCCGGCGGCGAGCTCGTCGACCGGCACGGCCGCCACCGCTCTGGCCGCGCTTTGCGCTTTGTTTCCGGCCACCGCCGGGTCCACGCGCGCCACCACCGCGGCGGCCTCGGCGCTTCCTGCGGCCTTGGCGGCCTCCGGAGGCGCGGCCGCATCCGGCTTGCCAGCCTTGCGCGCTTCGCCGCCGCCCTGACCCTGGGAAAATCCCGCGGCGCAAAAGGCCACAGCCCGGCGCAGCTTTTCCGCCGGTGTCGGGTCATCTGCGTGGCCCGCGGAAATCCGCTGCAGCTGTTCCCCCTGCAGCAACAAGTGGGCCATCACCCCGGATGCAAAATGCAGCCGCCAGAAAATCTCCGCCTTCCCCACCCCAGGCAGCCCGCGCCCCAGCGCCGCGGCAAATCGCTCCGTCACCTCGCGAAACATCGGCATCACCGACTCCGGCAAGTCATATCCTCGCTCGGTCATCATCCGACCCATGAACTTCAAAAATAGACGCTCCGGCTGCGCACTCACACGCGTCAACAGAGGCGCCAAAAACGCCTCCATGAGCTCACCCACCGAAACCTCTCGGCCCCCACGCTCACCCTCTAATTGGTTGAGCCGCTCAAGCCGCTCCACGCTGACCGGACGCACCTGGCGCTCCAGCACCGTGGCAATCAAACCCTCCTTTGAACCAAAGTGATAGTTCACCGCCGCAATGTTGGCGTCCGCCTCCGCGGTGATCTCGCGCAGTGACACTGCCTCAAATCCCCCTTCCGCAAACAGCCGAAATGCCGCCTCCATGATCCGCTCGGGCGTCTCACGCGCTTCCTCGCGCACCTTCTTCACGACCGCTTTCTTTGCCATGCCGCGGTCTAACCGACACGGCGCGGCCTTGTCAAACACCTGATTCAATCAGGCCCTTAAAGGGCCCCATGGAAGAGCAAATAAAATTTATGCAACCTTCTTATTACTAAGAATCTCTGGTTTTTATTCCGCGTTTCATGCTTTTGTTTGGCTCGCCGGACGCGGCCCTATCAGGTAGCCCCGAGGATCCGGCAACTCGAGGCGAGCAAACGCTCGTTGTTCCCCGCGGGGCAGGTGCCCGGATCGCCAAGCGAGACGCGCGCCCGCACCTCAATCAAGCGATTGTTTTTCACCCCTCGACGCGCAGCGCCAACCGGCCGTCCCTCCCACAGCGGCACCACAAGCCCGTCTGCAGGCACGCCGGTTAGCGCGGAAAAACCATGCCGCGGAGCAAGAAATCATTTGGTCGCCATCCAAACGCGTGATTGAAGTCCGCATGCCCAACGAGCAGGAGCTAGTCGAGGAGTTCACCCAGATTGAGTCCATCTACGTGCGGCAGCGCAACGTGATGCTCGTGCGCGGCCAGTTCACGCCCATCTACACCGACTACTACCTGCACCTGATGCAGCACGGGCTCAAGGTTGCCGGCGAGCTCGACCAGACACTCAAGGACTTCCTTGCCGTCCTCACCCTCCACCTCGTCGCCCGCCCATGGGCCGAAACCGTCGCTTGGACCGTCAACCTGCGTGCTCCGCGGGTGAACTTCTTTGCCACCGGCGGGTCCCTGCAGGAGAGCGTCACCGGGCGAGTCTTCACCGAGGACGTCCGCGAGCCCGACCGCCACCTGTTCTATTCCCAAACCATGGTGGAGAACCGTGAGCCGCGCACCTCCACCCTGGAGGTCGACGACAAGGACCCCGTCCACTGGATCGAGCAGTACTATACCCAATCCGAGCAGCGCCCGGGCCGCTGCTTCCGCATGCCTAACGAGGAATTCATCCTCATCGCCGCCCAACCAGACTTCGACGAGGCCTGGTTTGACACCCTCGACGCGGAAAAAGTCGCCGCCATCACCACCCTGGAGGAAACCAAGCTCCTCGAGACCCGCCAATTCCGCTTCCACTGCGGCTGCACCCTTGAGCGCATCCTGCCGGTCCTCGGCAGCTGGCGCGATAAGCCCGAAACCCTTTTCGGCTCCGCCCAACAGATCACCATCCAGTGCCCTCGCTGCGCGGCGCGCTACAAGGTGACGCGTGACATGATCTGATAGACCGGCCC
>JBILQA010000345.1:0-3271 GCA_044373535.1 Akkermansiaceae bacterium
TCCACGGGAACTTGGCGAGGTCCTCGTCGTACTCGCGGATTTCGGTGCGTAGGATCTGGAGGTCGGAGATCGGGTCGCGGCCCTCGCTGCCGGCCATGTCGACGACGAAGAGCAGGAGGTGGCAGCGCGTGATGTGGCGCAGGAACTCGTGGCCAAGGCCGCGGTTTTCGTGGGCGCCCTCGATGAGGCCGGGGATGTCAGCGACGGTGCAGCGGCGATAGCCGGGGAACTCGACGACGCCAATCATCGGCTGCAAAGTGGTGAACGGATAGGCGCCGACCTTCGGCTGGGCGGCGGAAATCTTGCCCAGCAGGGTCGACTTGCCGGCGTTGGGGAAGCCCACCAGGCCGGCCTCCGCGATGCGGCGCAGCTCGAGGTAATAGACGCCCTGCTCGCCCTCGGTGCCGACGGTGGTTTCCTCGGGCGCCTGGTTGACCGCGGAGCGGAAGCGCCAGTTGCCTTTGCCGCCGTGGCCGGGATGGCAGAGGGTGAACTCCTCGCCATACTCAACGAGGTCGGCGACCGGTTCGAGATCGATGCCCTCCTCGCTGCGCTCCAGCGCCACGGCATCCTGAACGCTCGACGCATTCGTCGCGCGGTAGACGACGGTGCCCGGCGGGACGCGCCCAATGACCGTCTTGCCCTTTTTGCCGGTGCACTTGTAGGCGCCGCCGTGGCCGCCATCCTTGGCGATGAGCTTCGGATCGTAGAAAAATGACCGCAAGGTGTCCGTGTGCGGGTCGACCTTGAGGATGACTTCGCCGCCATCGCCCCCGTCACCGCCGTCCGGGCCGCCCCGGGGCACAAATTTTTCGCGGCGGAAGCTGACGACTCCGTTCCCTCCGTCTCCCGCTTTCGCGAATATCCTTACGTGATCAACAAACATGGCTTTGGAGGACGCATGGAATCGAGAATTCAGCTTCTTGCAAATCAAAACCGGTCTAGTTTTTCGCCTCCGGGGGACTAGCCAAGCGCCCCGCGAACGGCTATCCTTGCCCGTGGCCATGTCAGATCCACCGCTTCAGGAGAGCCCGATGAACCTCCAGGGGCAGCTATTGCTTGCCGCCCCATCGCTCGGCGAGGGCGTCTTTCACCGCTCCGTTATCCTGCTTGCCGCCCACACGCCCAGCGATGGCGCCTTCGGCCTGGTGCTCAATCACCCGACCGGCCGCAACATTGGCGACCTCCTCAGTGACAAGGCGTTTGCCGCCCTCCGCGAGGTCCCGGTGCACCATGGCGGCCCCGTCGAGGTCGAACAACTCACCTTCACCGCCCTGTGGACCGGCGCCGCCGGCGAGCTCCACTGGGAGACGCGCATCTCAGCCGATCAAGCCATTGAGCGCGTCAAAGAGCCCGCCACTTTGGTCCACGCCTTCGTCGGTCACTCCGGCTGGTCCGCTGGCCAGCTCGAGGGTGAAGTCCGCGGCGCCTCATGGATCCCCACCCGCCCCCACCCGAACCTCATCCGCCTTGAGCACGACCGCAGCCTCTGGGCCACCCTCCTACGCCAGCTCTCCCCCTACCACCAAATCCTCGCCGAGGCTCCCAGCGACCCGCTGCAGAATTAACCGGGCGGGAAGGGGGCCAAGGTCAACGCCCTCAAGAAATCCCGGGCTTGCATCGATAAATTCGACCGCCGGAGCGGCATCACGCGCGGCGGCGCCGCCTCTTCCCCAATCGGACGAGACCCAAGGCGCGACTCCTTGAAGGATGGGTCCGCACCTCCTGCCGCGACCTTCGTCCTTCGCCCCCCTTCCCGCATCGTCTCTTGATTCAAAACGCATTGCGCACCTCGTGGACCTGCGGTGGCGCTCCCTCCGTGAGGATGATCTCGAGCACATCGAAGCGCCACGGCAGGTTGCGAGTCCCAAGGAGCCGCAACCACTCGTTGGCGCCGCGCTCGATGAGCCGCTGCTTCGGCCGGTTGACGGCATCCAGCGGCCGGCCGGCTCCGCCCGCACGCCGCGTCTTGACCTCGACAAACAAGAGCACCTTGCCCTCGCGGGCCACCAGATCGACCTCGCCGCCGCGCGCCGCGCGGAAATTCCGATACAGGACCTTTTTCCCCCGCGAGCGTAGCCAGTGGGCGGCGATCCGTTCGCCAAGCTCGCCGATCTCGCGCGGGCTCAGCGCGCTGCCGTCAGACCTCGTCAAACGGCAGGAGGCATTGAGCAATCGGCTGAAACGTCTTACGATGAATGCGGCAAGGGCCATGGATCTGCAGCGCCTGGAGATGCGCCTCGGTACCATAGCCCTTGTGGCGCTCAAATCCATACGCCGGGAACTCCTCCGCGTAGGCATGCATGAGCCGGTCGCGTGTCACCTTGGCCAGCACGCTTGCCGCTGCGATCGACAGGCTCAGCCCGTCGCCCTTGACGACGGCCTGCTGCTCCCAGCCAAACCCGGGGACCGGCAGGCCATCAATCAGGCAAACGTCCACCGCCAATTCCAGCGCGGCCACCGCGCGCCCCATCGCCACATGGGTTGCGCGCAGGATGTTGAGCGCGGAAATCTCCTCCGGCTCGGCGAGCGCCACCGCCCAAATGACCGACGGGT
Organism: Akkermansiaceae bacterium; assembly: GCA_044373535.1. GTDB lineage: Bacteria > Verrucomicrobiota > Verrucomicrobiia > Verrucomicrobiales > Akkermansiaceae > JBILQA01. The sequence goes on from JBILQA010000345.1 coordinate 2,557, forward strand.
TGCCGGTGAGCTCGAGGAACAACTCCTCCCGGCGGGCCTCGCTGAGCTTCTTGGAGTCATCCAAGCCACTCAGGCGCAGCCGGCGCGGCAGCACCACGGCGGCCGCAGCCACCGGCCCAGCCAATGGCCCCCGACCGGCCTCGTCAACCCCCACGATGACCCGCGCTCCCCTGCGCCGCCATGCGTTCTCAAATTTCCAGTCCGGCACCGCAGGAATTAGAACGTTGTCTGCGGACCACTCCATCGCGACTTGTTTATCGCATTGGTGGCAAAGATTTGCGTGGCAAAAACATGTCCGTCGCTGTCCACCGCCACGCCGATGCCGCTGAAGTCCCACGTCCCACGCATGTTGTTCAGGTGCCCCGGCGAGCCCTTCCACCCGGCCACCATCTGGCGCGCGCCGAGCCCCCCCGGCTGGTTGCCGGCGATGACGTTCTCGCTGAGGCTCTCCATGCCCATTGAACTCTTCGCCGCCGCCGCCCGCCCCTCAAACCCATAGTGGCTGATGTTCTTGCCCTCCAGGCTGAACGTCCCGCGGTGGCTGCGCAGGTACTCGCTGTGTTGCTGCGCCAGCGCGTCGAGCCCCGCATGCCGCTTCAACCCGGACCGCCCAATCGATGCCCGAAAATTATTCACCTCGGCAAACAACTCGTTGCGCAACTCGCTCTCCCGCGGGCTCAACGGCCCATGTGTCCCCTCCCCAGCGCCCCCGCCC
>JBILQA010000056.1:0-11218 GCA_044373535.1 Akkermansiaceae bacterium
CTTGGCGGCGCGACGGGCCGTAGCGGTAAATGGCGGCGATGGCCGTCATACCAAGCATCAGCAACACCGGCCAGCGCAGCCAGACGACGGCTTGCCTGCCCCATTCGGGCAGCGGGAGGAAGCCGACGACCACCGGCGCGACGGCGATGAGCAGGATCGACAGAACGCCGGCAAGGACGGCAAGGAAGGTGAGGCCAAGATAGGTGGCTTGTTTTTTGATGAGGCCGCGGGCCTCGTCCTGTTTGTAGGCGATGTTGAGGGCGTCGACCATGCCCTTCATGGCTTTTGAGCCAGCCCAGAGGGCAAGGAAAACGCCCAGCAGAGCCCCCCACCCCGCCGATGACGGTCGGGCGGCAAGCTTCTCGGCCTGCGAGCCGATGATCGCCGCGGCCTCGGCGGGCAGCACCTGGGCAAGCTGGGCGAGGTGGCCAGTGACGGTGGCAGGATCGGCGAGCCAGCCGTAAATGGAGACCACCGCGGCAAGGGCCGGAAAGAGGCCAAGAAGGAAAAAGAACCCCACGCCCGCGGAGATGAGCGGCAGGTGGTCGTGGTTGATTTCCGCCGCGGTGCGCTTGAGGACGGCAAGCCAGCCGCGGGCGGGAATCTGGTGCGGAGACTCCGCGTCGCGGCCGGGGTGGCCTGCCTGGGCGTGATGAGCCTGGGCGTGATGATAATCCGCAAAGTCGTCTGGATGGGCGGACTCGTGTTTCATCGGTTTGCCGGGGGTCGGGGTGAGGAAACCGCGGCGGCTGAGGAAACCGCGGCGGGGTGAGGAAGCGGCGGCGGGGTGAGGAAGCGGCGGCGCGGTGAGGAAGCGGCGGCGGGGGCGGCGCCAGCGGGAGCCCCGCAGGGATCAGCCAACCGGAGAACATCGCCCATTGCGGACCCATGGCAAGCGGTTGAATGGCCCGCAGCGGACTTTCGCCTTCCGCCGTGGGCGGCCGCGCGGTAACTTCGTGGCGGGCTTGACGGTGACCGGCGGCCCACCAGGACAGCGCCCATGCCCGAAGCCGCCAAAGAACAAACCCTGCTGCTCGTCGATTCCGACCACGACTTTCTCGACTGGGCAACCAAGCATTTGGCGGCCAATGGGTTGCGTATCCTCCGCTGTGACACCTCGGAGAACGCGCTCAAGGTGGCGGAGAAGACCGAAGTGGACGTGGTGATTGCCGACATCCAGCTGCAACCGTTTGACGGGCTGGAGCTTTTGTCGCGGCTGCGGCAGCACACGCCGAACGCCTTGGTGATCCTCACGGCGGGATTTCCAAGCACCACGCAAGTCATTGAGGCCACGCAACGGGGTGCGCACGATGTGCTGCGCAAGGAGTCGTTGCCATTTGAGCTGCGCCAGGTGGTGGAAAGCGCCCTGCACACGCTGGAGGACCGGCGCTTGGTGCAAAACCATGAGGCCGAGATGCCAACGACGGAGGGCCGGATCAAGATCGTGGGGGTTTCGCGGGCCTTGCAGGAGGTGTTCAAGATTGTCGGGCGCGTGGCGCGCTCGGATGCGCCGGTGCTGGTGACGGGCGAGAGCGGCACGGGCAAGGAGCTGGTTGCCAAGGCGGTCCACGAGTACAGCCCGCGCCGGGGCCACGAGCTGGTGGCCATCAACTGCGGGGCGATCCCTGAGAACTTGTTGGAGAGCGAGTTGTTTGGCCACGAGAAAGGGTCGTTCACCGGGGCGATTGCGCGCCGCGCCGGGCGGTTTGAGCAGTGCCACAATGGCACGTTGTTTCTCGACGAGATTGGCGACATGCCGCTCACGGTGCAGGTGAAGTTGTTGCGGGTTTTACAGGACGGCACGTTTTCGCGCGTCGGATCCAACGAGACGGAAAAGGCCGATGTGCGCATCATTGCAGCGACCAACAAGGACCTCGCCTCGGAAGTGGCTGCCGGGCGGTTCCGCGAGGATCTTTATTACCGGCTCAACGTGGTGGAGATCCGCATTCCGCCACTGCGCGAGCGGCCCGAGGACATCCCGCTGCTCGCCGAGTTTTTCCTGCAACGCCTGACGCGCAAAAATGGCATGGCGCGCATCCGCCTGTCAGCCGAGGCGATCCAGGCACTGCAAGCCCACCGCTGGCCCGGCAACGTCCGCGAGCTGGAAAACACGGTGGCCCGCGCCTGCGCGCTTGCCAGCTCGAACGTCTTGCTGGCGCGCGACATCCCGCTGGCCGCCGCGCCCGGGGCGACAAGCAACGCGTTGCGCGATGCGCTTGATCGGATTCTCAACGCCGCGCCTCCCGGAGTGAATCTTCCCGAGTGGCTGCAGCGGGAGCTTTTCAGCCACGTCGTTGAGCGCAGTCAGGGAGATCTGAAGGAAGCGGCGATTCGTTTGGGAGTTCAGGTTGCGGACCTGCGCAAACTGATGAATCCTGTGGGTGTCTGAGATGCTCACGGTGATCAAACATCCGGTGATCCGCGATCGGCTAACCCGCTTGCGCGACATCCACACCGCTCCGGCTGAGTTCCGCCAGCTCGCCGGCCAGATCGCCGCACTCATGGTTGGCCAGGCAACCGCGGACTTTGCCGAAAGCCCGAGCGAATGCGCCACCCCGCTGGAAATCACCAGCGGGCACCGGCTTTCGCGTCCAATCGTGCTGGTGCCGATCTTGCGGGCGGGCCTGGGGCTGTTGGACGGGTTTTTGTCGGTGCTGCCGGAGGCCTCAGTGGGATACTTAGGACTGGCGCGCAATGAAGACACGCTGCGGCCTGAGCCGTATTATGTGAATTTACCCAATGGCATTGAGGATGCGGAGGTCATTGTGCTCGACCCGATGCTGGCGACGGGTGGCAGCGCCATTGACGCGGTGCGCCAGCTCCGCCTTCACGGTGCACAGCGTCTTCGCTTGGTGTGCCTGGTCGCCGCGCCCGAAGGGGTTGGGCGCTTTGAGGAAATGGCCCCGAAGGTGCCGATTTTCGCTGCGGCGCTGGACCGCGGGCTGAGCGACATGGGGTTTATCCTTCCCGGTCTGGGGGACGCGGGCGACCGGCTGTTTGGGACTCCCAAGGGCTAGCCCAAGGGGCGATTAGGGGGCGATTAGGGGGCGATTAGGGGGCGATTAGGGGTCGGCCAGGGGTCGGCCAGGGGTCGGTTAGTGGGCGGTTTTGCTCGGGTCGGTTTTGCTCGGCAAACGGTGGTCAACGGCTATGCTCGCCGGGCTGTGAGGATCCTGCGCGTTTTGATATGCATGCTGTTGGCGGTTGCCGGCGGCACAGGCGCGCCTGTCGGCTTGGCGCAGGTGCTCGCGTACCAGCAAGGGATGGAAGCGCTTGGCGACCGGCTCCCCGAGCTTGCCGCGAAGCGGTTCCGCGAGGCCTTGGGTCAGCCGGATCTCACGGCTGAGGCACGCCAGGAGATGGGCATGCGTCTTGCCGAGGCGCTGGTGCGCGACGCGAAGCCCGCCGAGGCGCTCGCTGTCCTAGAACAAGGGGATCTTGCCGGGGTGCCCGAGTGCGCCTTCTGGAAAGGCCAGGCCTTGGCTGGCGAGGGCCACCTGGAGGCCGCCGCGGCACTTCTGGAAATTGCTCAAGCGCCTGGTTTGCCGCATGCGGCGGCGGCATGTTTTTCCCGCGCCAGCGTGCTCCTTGCGCTTGAGCGGCCGATCGATGCGCTTGCCACTCTGGCGGTGGTCACCGGGGTGCCAAACCACCCGGCGCACGCCGAGGCGCTGCTGCGCCAAGCATCCATCCATTTTGACCTCGGGAACTTCACTGAGGCGCGCGCGTTGCTCGGTCAGATCAGCAACCCACCGGCGCCGATCGCGGTGGAAATCCACTACCTCGACGCGCGGCTCATGCTCCAAGAAGGGCATCTGGCCGAGGCCGCGGCGAAGTTCAGCGACTTGCTGGAAACCGCCAATCCAGTCAACCAGTCGCTGCGTTTGCGCCACAGCGCCGCCCTTGGGCTCTCGGATGCCACCGCCGCGGCGGGCGACCGCCAGGCGGCGGCCGATGCCCTGCTGGTTTTCATTGAGAAGAACCCGACCACGCCGCTACTGGAACAGGCATTTGAACGACTGGCAAAGTGGATGCCTGCGAGTCCACAAGCCAACGATCCAATTCTCCTGCGGGTGCGCCAATGGGCGGCACCGGAGGCGCTGACCCTCGATCCCCTGCTCAACCAGGGAGTCAACGACGGGGTGATCTCAGCGTTCCCGCATGCCAGCGAGGCGCCAAGCGAGTTGGCGGCGCAAGCGTTGTTTTTTCTGCTGCAGGTGATGCACGATAACCCGCCAGCGGCGGCAAGTGCGCTGCGGCGCTTGACCTTGGATTTCCCAAACCACCGGCTGACCCGCGAGGCCTTGCTCAACCAGGCCGGCTGGATGATTCAACAAGGCCGTCCCGCTGATGCCGCCATGATTCTCGGCGCGTTGGATGCGGAGACGACCCTCACCAGCGCAGAGGGAAAGGTCGCCTTCCTTGCCGCTCGCGCCGAATATCTCGCCGGCAACTTCGATTCCGCCGCCAAGTTGTTTGAGCGGGCAAGCGCCAGCATGACTGCGGAAAAAGCGCATACCGCCGCGCTGGATGCGGCGGTGAGCCGGCTGCGTGCCGGAGATCTCTCTGCCCTTGAAGCCAGCGCTGCAAGCGAGGGCGACAGCACGCTGCGCGCTGACATCGAGCTTGAGCAGGCGCTCTATCTGGCGATCAACGGCGCGCCGGAGGCCGCGCCCCGGCTACATTCCTTTCTCAGCCAGTATCCTGCGCACAAGCGCATCGCCGAGGCACGGCTGGCTCTCGCGGCGACCGCCTTGGAAAGTTCCCCGGCAGACCCCGCACTTGCCCGCTCACAGCTTGACCATCCCGACATGGAGCGGCTTGCGGCGCCCCTGCGAGGCCGTTCGGTGTTGCTGCGCCTGCGGGTTGAGGAGCTCGCGCGCCAATGGCCGGCGATCATCCCGATTGCCCAGCAATTCTTGGCGCAAAACCCATCGGCTGGCGAAGCGCCGCTGGTGACCCTGAAACTTGGCGAGGCCTTGTTCCGCAACAAGGACTACAATGCGGCGCGGCTCACGCTACAGGCGCTTGCGGCCGCCCAACCGGATTCGCCGCTGGCCGAGGTTGCCTTGTTCCACTCTGCCCGAGCGGCCTCGCTGGGCGGCACCCCGCAGGCTCAGGAGGAAAGCCTGGCGTTGTACGATCAGGTCATTGCGCGCGCTGGCCCGTTGACCGAGCAAGCACAGGTGCGCAAAATCCGCGCGCTCATCGACTTGAACCGCAGCGAGGCCGCCGTCGGCTTTGCCCGCGAATCGCTTGCCAAGCTGCCCGGCGGCCGCGACGACTTGCGCCAACCGATCTCGATCCTTCTCGCCGAGGCATTGTTTGCCACCGGCAAGGGGCCCAATGAAACCGGGCGTTATGAGGAGGCGCTGGCGATCTACACCAAGCAACTGGCCACCAAGGACCTTCCAGCAGCGCTGCGGCACCGCCTGCATTACCTGCGCGGTCTGACGCTCGAGCAGCTCAACCGCGATGCCGAGGCACTCGACTCCTACTACCAAGTGCTCGAGTCGCGCGAACTGGGAAAGCAGCGCAGCCCCGAGGAGTGGTACCAGTTTGAACGGGCGGCCTTCAAAGGCTTGACGCTGCTTGAGCTCCGCGGCCGCTGGCAGGCGGCCGTGGCGATCGCCGAGAAGATCGCCAGCTTCCAAGGCCCGCGCTCACGCGAAGCGGCCGAACGAGCGAAAAAGCTCCGCCTCGAACACATGATCTGGGAGTAGCCGAAAGGCTCAAATCCCACGGCGCGTATCCGCATCCTTATGGCCCGCATCACCCGCATCGCCCTCGCCCCACTGGTTGCCTGCTTGTTGAACCACGCCGTGGCCGAACCCGAGGGCCAACCGGGCGCCATGGCCATCGCTCCCGAAATCCGCGCCCAGTTCAAGCTCGACGCGTTCTACACCAAGGGGATCGTCGTCGAGGGATTCCCCACTCTGGCGTCCCCCGAGGTGCGCGACGAGGCACTGCTCGAGGCGGTCTGGATCATCAAAAACATGCTCGCCGAGCGGCCGGACATCTTCCGCGCGATGGCCAAAAACAACGTTCGCCTCGCTATCATGGGCGTCAACCAGCGGACCCGCAGCATCCCGGAGCACGCCACCCTGCCAGAGTTCTGGGACCGGCGCGCCCGCGGCGTCGGGTCCACCCCGACACGGCCAGCGGTGAGTGCCGCCGAGGAGAATCTCCTCAACATGCCCGGTGACCCGTACCGCAGCGAAAACATCCTCATCCATGAGTTTGCCCACGCCATCCACGAGATGGGCATGAACTCCCTCGACCCAACGTTTGATAAGAGACTCAACGAGTGCTACCGCGCCGCCCTGGAAAAAGGCCTGTGGAAGAACACCTACGCCGCCGCACGCGTCGGCGAATACTGGGCCGAGGGCGTCCAAGCATGGTTTGACTGCAACGCCCCCGCGGGCGGCGTCCACAACGACATCAACACCCGCGAGAAACTCCTCGCCTACGACCCTCCCCTCGCCGCCCTGTGCAAGGAGGTCTTCGGCGCCAACCCGTGGCGCTACATCCGGGCTGACGACCCCTCCCGCATCGGAAAGCTCCACCTCGCCTCTCTTAAGCGCGAGTCCCTGCCAAGCTTCCAGTGGGAGCCGAAATAGCCAACCGGATCAACGCGCCAACGTTTCGATGCCGTAGGCGCCAAACGGCACCAGCAGCGCGCCGCTGGGATCAAGCGCCACGTTTTCAAGCTTCAGTCCCCACATGGGGAACTGCCAGTCCTTAACGACAGCAGCGTCCAACGTGAACAAGCGCTGGCCCGAAGTTCCGAGCAGGCACCCGCCGAACCACCGGAGGTCCGTTGCCTGCCAACCAATGGACAAAGGCTTTTCCGGCAGCAAGGAAGCAGCATCGTCGAGGCGGAAGCGCAGGATCTCATCCCCCTTGGCGGCAAAAACATAGCGCCCAGCCGCCGTCACCGCGGCCGGATCCATGTCCTCGATCGTGTCGATCAGGAAGGCGTCACGGCCGTCGCAGGCGCTGACCTGGAGCGTGGAGGCGCCTTGGGTCCCTGGAGTTTGGGTGAAAGCAAGGAAGCCATTGCGGTCAAGCTCAGTGACCGCAAAGAGCGACCCCGGAAGATCGATCGCCGGACGCGACACCGGAGGACCGCTTACCGGCACGTCAATGAGCCGCACGCTGTGGCTGAGGCCCAGCATGCGCCCAATCGCTACTGGTTGCGGGACAGGCTTTTGCCCGCGTTTCACTGGCTGGTGCCCGACGCTGCCGCGAAGCCGCTCGAAAGTCGCTGGCTTGGCTTTCTCCTCAACCCAGCTATCCGCACCCAGCACCACGAGTCCGGCGCCGGCAGCGCGGCCCGTCGGCAAGGTCGACTGGTTGATACTCAAGCCCATCGGAGCCGCGGCTGACGGCTTCGCCGGATCCGAGATGTCAAAGGCGACGAGCCGTGGCTCGCTTCCCGTGGAGCGGCTTGACTGGGGAATGGAGGCCTCTACCGCCAACGCCGCGGGGCTAACAAAAAGCGGCACCGGCCGGATGACCGGCCCGCCACGCCACCACAGGAAGACCGGCGGGGACTCGATGACGAGGCACGGCCGGTTCTCCTGCGGCCAGAGGATCTCGCTGGTCTTGAGCTGAGGAACACTACCGGCATCGACTTCACAGGACCCCAGCAAGGGCAGCGCAGGCAGCGCGCTGGCATCGTAGACGTCGAGCTTAAGCAGTTGGTTTACGGCGGGTTGCCACCACGCGAACCGGGCCATCGCCAACCCCGTGTCGGTGCCACCATCGGAGATTCTGCGGATGGTCACCAGACGACCCTGCTGCAGGGCGGCGGCGACCACTTCGCCCTCGCCCAGCGCGACCTCGTTGAGCACTGCATCGAGGGCATCAACCGGGGTGATTCGGGCTGTCGCCGAGCCACCGCTCCATGACCCGCCATTTTCGATTTGAACCAAGTGATCCGCGCTGGCGAAGACGCGGTCCGCAGGCCACGCGAGCGGGAGCTCAGCGAGCAGCGCGGGATGCTCGCGGTCCGAGACGTCGGCGGTCACCAAGGCGCGTTGGGACACTGAGACGACTGAGTCGCCCAGCACCGTGGACCGGCGGGCCTCAAAAGCGTGGGGAATATTCCCGCGCAGGCGCAGGTCGCGCCCAGCGACATCGAGGTCAAGCAACTGGACTCCCGAGACAAATCCCCCGGCCACCGGATCGTAGCTCGACACGGGAACCAGCACTAGACCTTGGTCAGGCAGCACCTTGAGCGCCTTCTCGTCCCAGGCGGCCTCGCTGAACGAGCCGGGCGCTCCGAGGGCAAGACGGCGCAGCAGCTGCGGCTTGGCCGGCGTGGCGACATCAAAAAGCGACGCGGTGACCGTGCCACCCTCCCAGCCGATTGAGAACAATAGGTCGCCAACCGGCTCCAAGTGGGTCGACCAGCCGGGAACTTCCAAGTGGCCGGCGACCACCGGTGCGGCCGGATCGGCGAGATCAACCACCCAGAGCGGATCGGTGCGCAGGAAAGTCACCACGTAGGCCTTGTCGCCGGCAAAGCGGGTGGCGAAGAGGCGCTCACCTTCGGCCAGCTCAAGCAGCCCCAGACGGGACGGCACTGTTGCCGGCCCCTCAGCCCGCCAAGTCTCCAACACAGTGGTCGGCAGCCAGGTGCCGCCGGTCACGCTGCGCTCAGAAATGGTCGTCAGCACGCCATCGCACCAGTGAACCTTGAACTTGTCGGCCAGGCGCCCGGCGGTGCGCACCGGCTCGGCCGTCAGACGCTTCAGCCCGCCCGCCGCAAGCTCGAACACGTGGACCTCCGAGACATTCCACTCGTTCAACGGAGTCAGCGCGAGTGCCAGCCAACCGGCTCCGGCGGCAACCACCGGCGAGGTGCCATTGCACACCACCTCGCCGACCGCAACCGGTTCTTCCCCCGCCGCAATCACCCACTCGGAAAGCGTCGTCGTCACCGCAAAAGACGCCGAATCCACGCCATTGCTTGCCTCGGAGGTGACCAAAAACAACCGCTCACCCGCCATCCGGCTCTCCATCAGATCGCCCTTCACCTCGCGGCTGTGCACGATTTCCGCACGCCCGCCGGACACCGTGACGAGATTCAAGAGCGTTTTGCCCATCCCCCGGGTCAGCAGCAACACGCTTCGGGATTCCCCCGCTCCAGGCAGCACATACAGGTCGCTTCCCACCGCCGGCAAGCGCAGGCTCGCGACCCTCCGCGGCTTCCCGGGATCCGCGGCGTCGATAACCTGCAAACCGCGCATCTGGTTGAAATAGAAAACCGTCGTGCCATCCACCTGCCAAATGTCAGCCTCCACCGGAGCCGCCGGCTGTTCACCCGCTGGGCCATCCCCGGCCATCACGCCAACCTTGCTCTGCATCACGTAGTCAACCGCAAGATCACCCGGCGCGCCCACACCCACCGAATAACTCGGCCCAAACTGGCTGCGCCCGCGGTAAAAACCCGACGGAAACTTCTTCTGCGCCAGTTTCCCCATCCCCGCCGCCACAATCGCACGCAATCTCGGCCGCTGGCCAAGCGAGGGCAACGCCACCCGCAGTGACCCCGGGCTCGCCTCAGCCGTCAGCACCTCCACCCACGCGGTTCCCTGCTGGCGCTGAATCGTCACCGCCGTGCAATCCACCGGCACCACCACCCGCGCGCTGCGCCAGTCCAGCGCCACCGTCATCCTCAATACCTGCGGCTTGGCTTCCGCCGCACCCACCGGCGCCACCAAACCCCAGCCGCATGCCACGCACACAACCACTGCGAAAACGGAGCCCAACACACGCCTCATGCTTGTTAGCAAACCCTGACCTTTCCCATGAGGCAAGCAGTTTTTCCCCCACCCCGAGCCGCGCCCGCCTACCCCGCTGGATTGCCCGGCAGGGCCGTGCGGTCAAGAATCCCCGCTTGGCGCTTTTGCAACATCTCAATCATGCCGGGAGGTGGCACCAATGGCTGGGTTGGCGCAGGGGAAATCGTGTAGACGCGGATCACCTGGCCGTCGTTCGACAGAATTGGCTGCTGGGTCTTGGCGTCGAGATACGCCACCTTCTCCTTGGTCCGGTAAACGGTCACCTCTTCCGGTTCGACACCCTCAAGCTCCTCAGCATCCTTGGTTTGCTGCGCCTCCTGCTGCGCCGCCTTGCCCTTCTTCGGCTCCGCGCCAATCGGTTGGCGGAAAACAAACACTGTCGCCTCGCCCAGCTTTGACGCGCCTTTGAAAGTCGCCATGCTCACCCAGCCAAGTTCAGGGAAGCCTGGCGTCGGGCCGGAATCTCCGATTCCCATCACATAGAAACCCTTGTCATTACTCCGCGGTGCGACATGGGCGCCGCGGTAGTACCATTCGGTGTAAACCTTGCCGTCACTCCAAGTGGAGACCACCCGCGTGGTTTGTGCTGCCACGTCCGCCGAGATGGCCACCACCTCAATCTGTTGGGCGTTCTGGCGCGATCCAGCGCGCCACTTCCCGGTGCGCTCCCAGTCGGGCCCAAAATCATAGAAATAGCGCGCGCTGAACTCCGCCCGCTGGCCGAGAACTGGCAGGATTGGCTCCTTAGGGACAAGTTTTTCAAGGTCCTTGGGAGCTTGCTCGAGCCCTTCGCCGGCACCGCCGTCCTGGGCTGGCAGTGCACCGGTGAACAGGGCCAATGCGAGAGACGTGAAGATCACAGGTCTGAATTTCATGGAAATCATTGATTATAGGGTTACCCGCTCCCACTGCACGTCAAGCAACTCACCGGTGATCCGGTCAATCGAGAAATGCACCCAGTAGCGGCGCTCCGCGGCGGCGGTGAAATCGGTCAAACTTGTCGCCTTTGGCGAGAAGCGCCCACTTTGCACCACAAGATCCATCATGAACGTCCACGTCCGTACGGTGGTGCCGCTTGTGAGCGCGCGTGTGAGCACTTGGCGGCGATCCTTGATCGAGCGGTCGGTCGCGTTGCTGAACTTATCCGAGAGGTGCTTGACGATCCCCGTCGTCGTGCCGTCCGGGCTGCCGCCACTTGCCGCCTGCTTTGGCTGGGAAACCAGCTCGTTAAGCGAGACCATCGGCTGGAAGTTGTTGACCGACACCTTGCCCCGCACTGCATGCTCCAAGAAGGGCATCTGGCCGAGGCCGCGGCGAAGTTCAGCGACTTGCTGGAAACCGCCAATCCAGTCAACCAGTCGCTGCGTTTGCGCCACAGCGCCGCCCTTGGGCTCTCGGATGCCACC
>JBILQA010000346.1:0-3258 GCA_044373535.1 Akkermansiaceae bacterium
TCCTCGGCGTCGAGCGCCTGCTCGGCCGCGCGCGCAAGGTCTGCCGCCGGGCGGCTCGGGCAAATTTACTGAACATCAAGGTATTACGCTTGGAGAGCCGCTATACGGTCGAATGGCTCTTGGCGCCCGAGTCGGTCAGCCGACTGCACCTGCTGTGCCCGGATCCGTGGCCGAAAGTGCGCCATCACCGGCGCCGCCTCGTCCAGCAGGAGTTTCTCGATGCGGTCGAGCGGGTGCTGGTCCCAGGCGGCGAGTTCTTGTTCAAGACCGATCACGCCGAGTATTTTCAATGGGTGGCCGCCGAGGTCGCCAGCCACGGCGCGCTCACTGAGCTGCCATGGGAGGAGGATGACTTTTTCTACCCGAAAACTGATTTCCAGCAACACTGGGAAGGTCAGGGGAAGCCAATCTATCAGGCCCGGTATCGCCGCCCCGGCGAAACCGCAGGCAACTAGTGGCCAGCGGGATCCCGGCCCACGGCTGAGCGCGGGGTTGCCAGGGACACCCGCTGGCCGCCAAGGAAGCCGGTTGCGCTGAGCCCGGACGCGGTCCAGTTAATCGATACCGCGCCGATCTGGTCCTGGCGCATCAGGGTGATCCCCGACTCGCTCACCCAGCTGGCCCAGGCCGCAGGAATCGCCGCGCTGCGTGGGAAATCCGCGTGGCTTGCGACAATGATCTGCGGCCCAACCGCGGCGAGAAATTCATCCGTGCCGGAAAGCCCGCTCCAGTGGCGGCCCATCACCACAACGTCCGCGCGCAGGTTTACCCCGCTTTCAAGCAAGCGCCTCTCAACCAACGCACCCGCATTCCCGGTGAAAAGTATCCGCCAGCCTCCTCGCTCAAGCGCTAGAACCATCACCCGATCGTCGGCCACCGCGCCGCGGTCCTCCGCCGGGGCAAGGTAGAGAACTTCTAGCAGCGCGCCGTCGCCTAACGCGTAGCGCGTTCCCGCCGCGCGTGGCACCATGGCCGCGGGGAACATCGCCTGAAACCCGCGAAACCCTGAACTGCGCGCGCTTGTCACCGGCAAGAGCGCTTGGCGTGGCGCGAACTGACCAAGTGCCTCAACCATGCCGCCTGCATGAGCGCTGTCCGGATGGCTCACAATCAATGAGTCGACCGTCAGGTTGAGCCGCTTGAGGGCTGGATTGACAATCCAGCGAAAGTCACCAGCCGACCCGGAGTCCAGCAAGGTACCGCCCCCGAAGTTGAGATGGCAGGCGGCGGCTCCCCGCGGCAGGTCGAAAACCAGGACGTCGGACTGCGGTTGCGCGCCCCAACGGAAACAAGCACCCGGCAAATCGGCGAACCAGCCTGCCGTTTGCACCGTCAGGCGGGCAACGCAGGCATTGGCGCGGTTGAAAGGCACCGCCGCGGGTGGCCACACCAACCCAAGGAGGCCGCCAAACAATGCCACGCTGATGACCACCCACACCAGGCCCGCCACCGGCAGACCAGCAATGATCGCCACCGGGGATACCATCGCAAAGTGGAACGCGCACAACGGCGAGGAACCCGTCCATGCCGCCGCGGACATCCCCAAGAGCCCCACAATCTTCCGCCTCCAGCGCAGCGAGCGCTCCTGCCATGGCGTCATCAACGCGCGCGGCAGGTACCTCTCTGGCCGCGCCAAAAACGCCAATCCATGCGTGGCTCGCCCTCCAAGGACTGCGATCGACGCCAGCACTCCGTAGGACAATTGAAACCCGGCCGTGAAAAGCTGGTGCGTGTCCCAGACCAGCACCGCCAGCAGCGATGCGGCCAAGGTGTTGAGCAACTGCGGCTGGCGGCGCAGCAGGAAGCCGCTCAGAAAAACCCCAGCCATTAGCGCCGAGCGCAGCGCCGGGGCCGCCATTCCGGTTATTCCAGCATAGAAAAACATCCCCACGATCAACAGCCCCACAGCGCCCCGGCGCGGCACCCCGCACGCGCGCAGCAACAACCACAACAAGCCACCAACCATCCCGACATGCATTCCGCTCACCGAAAAAACGTGCAGCGTCCCGCTGTAGCGAAACATTTCAACAACCTCCTCGTCGTCACGCGGCGGCTCACCGAGCGTCATTGCCCGGATCACCTTTGCCTCACGGCACTCAGGATCTAATCCACGGGTCATCGCCGCGCCCAGCGCCACCCGCACACGCTCCAACCAGCCGGCCAGCCTGCCGCCCATTGTTTGCTCCCCTGTCTCCACAGGTCCCATGATTTCCAACATGCTCGCCGTACCCTGTCGATGCAGCCACGCGGCCTTATCAAACTCCCCCGGGTTGCGCGCCGCCGGCACCGCCACCAGAACGCCTCGAAGCCGCACCTGCCTGCCCGCCACCAGCGGCTCAGCAACTCCCTGTAGGCGCACCCCAGGCCCCCACCACAGGCGCTCTCCATTTAGGCTCTCCACTTTCAGCTGGCACTCGAGGCCTCCGCGCCCCTTGCCCACCGGCTCGAGCACCCGGCCACTAACGCTCACTTCGCGCCCATTCATCCGCCTCACCCACTCCTGACTCCCGAGCCTGCATGCATGCAGCCCCCCGAAAGCCAGCGCCAAACCTAACAAGGTTGCCCTCCCTCCCCAGCGCCACCCGCAGGCCCATAAGCACAGCGCCAGCAAGCACCCAGCCGCCGCCGCCCAATACCCGCTGGCCTGCGCCAACGCATCCGCCGCCGCCACCCCTGCAACTCCCGCCATGGCGGGAGCAACCAGCGGTCCACGCGCCAACAACCGCGGCCACGGGCCGCTCACGGCGCGGCAGCCATGCGGCCCCATTGCTGGAGGCGGTGACGGGCATTCGCGCCGTGGCGGGTTTCGGGAAACTGCCCGATGAGTTGGACGAGAATCTCCGCTGCAGCATCCTCGTCCTGCAGGCCCTCGGCATAGATCTCGGCCAGCCGGAACATTAGGAAGCCGCCGTCCTCCTCGCTCCAAGCATGGCCCTCCAGCGCCTCACGCAGGGTTGCCGCCGCTCCGGCGTTGTCCTCAAGGTGCTCGCGCTGCAGCCTGACCATCTCCAACCAAGCAATCCGGTTGCCTTCCAGTCCGCCCGCGGCTTGCCGGAACGCCTCCACCGCCGCCGCGTAGTTCCCCTGCGCCACCAACGCCCGTGCCGCACGCAGCGGGTCCGCCTCGGCGGCCTCGCCTGACCCATAAAGCCCAGCGGTAAACGTGTTTGCCATCCACGGCAGAACGTAGGCCACAAACCCGATTCCAGCATAACCCGCGGACAGGAAAGCCAGCAGCACCCCCGTGAAGACCGTCTC
>JBILQA010000348.1:0-3220 GCA_044373535.1 Akkermansiaceae bacterium
AAGCCTCCTCGAGCTTCTCTCCATCTCCCCCCTTCGGCACATGGCGGCCGATTGCCCCTCACAAGTATCTCTCTGCAAATCGCTCGTTGTTTGAAGGGTCTGTCCGCAATTCGGCCGTCCGCAATTCGGCCAGGGTCCGCAATTCGGCCATGCGGAGTTTGCCGAGTTCGCCGCGAGGGAAGGAGGGGAGTGTGACGGTGGCGGCAAGGCGGGCGGGCCCGGGGGTGAGGGAATTATAGGAGGCGACGAGGCCCTGCAGGGCCGCGCTGGGAGGGTGGGATTCGGTGGCCAAGACGAGAAGGCAGCCGCGGCGCGAATCGGGAAGATCGATAAGCTTCCAAACGTCTGGGAGGCCAGAGGCCATGGCGCAGAGGGCGCGTTCGATTTCGTCCAGATCGACGAGCTCGCCAAGGACCTTAACGCGGCGGTCGGCGCGGCCGAGCGGTGAGAGATGGCCATCCGCCACCGCCGCGATGTCGCTGGTTTTAAACCAGTCCCCTTGGCGCGGAAGGAATTCCCAGGAAGCGCCTGAAGGCACGACATAGCCGGAGAAAAGGCCGGCGCCGCAGAGTGCCAGGCGGCCATCATCAGGATCCACCCGCGCTTCCCATCCATCGAGCAGAGGAAGTGGCGCGGGGGAGAAGTCCTCATCAAGCTGGGCAAGGGGCGCAGTGGCCACCTGCGAGCCGGCCTCGGTAAGGCCAAAACTCGCCAGCACGGGCCAACCGAGCGCGCGCGCCGCCTGCCCGAGCGCATGCGGCACAGCCCCGCCGCCAAGCACCACCGCGCGCAGCCGCGGCGGCGGTGTTAGACCCGCGCCCACCAAGTCAACCAGCTGGGTGGGGACGAGCGAGACAAGGGACACGGCCGCCTGTTCTAACCAGTCGCGGAACCCATGGGGCTGCCATTTTCCAACATAGCGGGCAACCCCGGTGCCGGCGAAAAACCCGCGGGCGAGGACGCCGAAGCCGCCGACATGGCGCTCGGGCAGCGCGAGGCCCCAGACATCTTTGTTAGTCACAAGCAGGTGGGCGTTGACTGCCTCCGCCGAGAAGCGCAGCGCCTCGCGCGAGAGGGCAACCCACTTCGCCGCGCCGCTGGACCCGGAAGTTAGAAACAGCACGTGCGCGGTGAGTTGCGCCTGGCCCGCGGCCCACTGGGCGAGGCCGGGACTGCCGGGCTCGAGCAGCCGCGGCGCGGCGCCCAGCCAGAAGTCTGGATCGGTCACCCGAGGCGTCTCCATGGCAGTTCTTCTAGCAGATCGTTGAACCCGAGGCCGCTTCCCTCGGGCGGCTGGAACTCCGGCTTCCAAACGCCAAGGCGCTCGCTGAAGGCGGTTTTCTCAAACAGGTGGTGGGTCTGCAGGCCGCAGATGTCGGTGATGCCGGGAAAGAACAAGCCTAACCGCCCGGCCTCCCATGCCGCGAATGTTTGCCCAAACGGATGGTCCATCGCGCTGGTGACCACGACGCGCTGGCCGCGGTCGTTGGCCGCGTCGCCTAACAAGAATGGCTCATCCAGGGACGGCTTGATGACCACGATGTCGGCGGCATCGCTGAGCGGGCCGGCCTCGCGGTCGACGGCTAGGCGCAGGCCGCGGTTTTGGCGGCGCAGGTCGGCCCAGACCGACTCGATGAATGGGCAGGGATCTTCGAAAAAATCCACCTGCCGCTGCAGCGCGGGGGCAAGCCCCCGCCAAAACCCGGCGATCTCGGTCGCTTCGCGCGTCTCGTTGAAGTCCAGGCGCCAGCGCAGGTCGGGGAAGGCCGCATGCATCTGGCTGAGGAAGGCCGCCTCGGCGGCCAGGTCGCTGCCGGCCTTGAGTTTGACGTGGGTGAAGCCAAGCGCGGCGGCGGCCTCGATGGCGCCGGGCTCGGCACGCACCACCGTGGCGTGGCTTGGCGGCACCTCAAGCTCCTCGAACATCCAGTCATCATGCTCGCGCGCCGCGGCGTCCATCTCCGCGCAGCGCAGGGCGCGGCGCACGACCGGCCAGCGCCTAACACCCGCTAGGTCTTCCAAACATTTGGTGAGCGGCGGGTCGCCCAGCTCGGGCCACGGGTGGATGCAGCCAAACCCGCCGGCGGTGCGGATGAGCACGCCGTCAAACTCGCGGCGCGCGGTGAGCGCGTTGAGGCGCGCGACGCTGCGCATGCGATAATGCCAATACCAGACCGGTTCACGCCCCTCCTCCATGCCGCTATCTTTCGAGCAATCCGCTCAGCGTGCAAGCACCGCGGCAAGGGTAAAGCCGATGGCGAAAACCACCAGTTGCAAGGCGCCCAAGGCGAGGAAGCGGTTGTAGGCCGGTCCCGGCTCGGTGCGCCAGACGCGCAGCACCCCGGCGCCAAGCGCCAGCGCGGGCAAGCCACCAAGTGCGAGCGCCAGCCCGTGGGCGCCTCCAACAACCAGCCAGCCGACCCCCAACACCTGCGGCAGCAAACAAAAAACCGTGATCATCACCCGCGCCGCGCGCTTGCCGCAGCGCACCGCCAGGGTGCGCTTGGCGCTTTGCCGGTCCTCGTCGATGTCGCGCAGGTTGTTCACCCCGATCAAGACCGCGGAGAGCAGGCCGACCTGCATGCCTAACAAACCCGCCGCCGCCGGCCACGTCCCGGTCTGGACAAAAACCGTGCCCGCCACCGCCACGAGGCCAAAAAACAAGATCACAAAGACCTCGCCAAGCCCGCGGTAGGCCAGCGGCAGCGGCCCGCCGGTGTAGCCAAAGGCAAAGTACAGCGAGGGAAGCCCAATGGCCAGCATCGGCCAGCCGCGGGCGTGGAACAGCGGAATCCCGCAAAGAACGGCTAACACCAGGCAACCGGCCGCCAACAGATAGACCGCGCGCCGCGAGAGCAGGCCCGAGGCGCTTGCCCGCCGCGGACCCAGCCGGGCCGCGGTGTCCGCGCCTTTGGCGTGGTCGATGGCGTCATTGAAGAAGTTCGTGCCGATCTGGATCCACAGCGACCCCAACACCGTCCACAGCGCCAGCGGCCAGTTGACGCTTCCGGTGAGCCACCACGCCAGTACGCAGCCGAGCCACACCGGCACCACCGCGGCGGGCAGCGTTTTGGGCCTTGCGGCTAACAGGATCGCCAGCGCTGCGGGAATCTCCCGCTCCCGCGCCGCGGCCGCCGCCTCCCGGTTGTCTAACAAAGCCACTGTTCTAGCAGTTCAGGGGACCCGCGGGAACTTGGAGAAGTCCGGCTTGCGCTTCTCG
>JBILQA010000347.1:0-3220 GCA_044373535.1 Akkermansiaceae bacterium
CAGGAAGATCTGGCCGTCGGTGATGGAGATGACGTTGGTCGGGATGTAGGCGGACACGTCGCCGGCCTGGGTCTCGATGATCGGCAGGGCGGTTAGCGAACCGCCGCCTTCCGCGTCCGAGAGGCGCGCGGAGCGCTCCAACAAGCGGGAGTGGAGGTAGAAGACATCGCCCGGGTAGGCTTCGCGGCCCGACGGGCGGCGCAGAATCAACGACACCTGGCGATAGGCAACCGCGTGCTTGGAAAGGTCATCATACACGATGAGCACATCCTTGCCCTGGTCCATGAGGTATTCCGCCATCGCGCAACCGGCGTATGGGGCGAGGTATTGCATCGATGCGGAGTCGGAAGCGGAGGCCACCACGACGATGGTGCTGTCCATGGCGCCGGCGTCCTCAAGGGTCTTGATGGTGCGCGCCACGTTGGCGAGGCGCTGGCCGATGGCCACGTAAACGCAGTAGAGCGGCTTGTAGTCCTTGAGCTTGCCTTCCGCGGCGGCCTTGTTCTGGTTGGCCTGAGCGATGATCGTGTCCACCGCGATGGTCGTCTTACCCGTCGAGCGGTCACCGATGATGAGTTCGCGCTGGCCGCGGCCGATCGGAATCATCGCGTCAATCGACATGATGCCCGTCTGCACGGGCACCGAGACGGACTTGCGCTTGATGATGCCGGGAGCGATCTTCTCCATTGGATAGGTCGTCACCGCGGCCACTTCGCCCTTGCCGTCGATCGGCGCGCCCAGCGCGTTGACCACCCGGCCAAGCATCGAGTCACCCACCGGCACGGACAGCAGTTGGCCGGTGGCCTGGCATTCGTCGCCTTCCGAGATGTGCAGGAAGTCGCCCAGCAGCACCACGCCGACCTTGCTCTCCTCAAGGTTCATCGCCAAGCCAATGAGACCGCCCGGGAAGCTGATCATTTCATTGAGCGAGACGTCGGAGAGACCTTCCACGCTGGCGACGCCGTCACCGATTTCGCGGACGGTGCCCACGTTGGTCTTGTTCACGGAGGTGGCGACTTTGGCGATCTCCTGTTCGAGTTCCTGAAGGATGCTGCTCATGACGGTTTTTGGAAAAGGTGGAGAGGAAGAAAAGTGGGTTGCGTTGGGGCGTGCTGTTAGGATGCCTAGAATGCTTCGGCAAGGCGGTCGAGGCGGCCCTTGACTGAGCCGTCAAAAACGTCGCTGCCGACGCGCACCCGCATGCCGCCGAGAAGCGCGGGGTTCTGGCGAAATTCAAAAGTCAGATGGCTGCCGTACTTTTCCTGCAGCCCTTGGCGGACGCGGTCGCGTTCGGCGGCGGCCAGCTCGGTAGCGCTCTCCACGGTGACGTGGCGGCTCTCAAGCTCCAGGCGCACCAGGCGGCGCAGCGCATGCAGGATCCCGCGGTAGCCGCGCGGCCGGCCGTCCACGAGCTTGCGCATCGCGGAGGTCAGGCGCGCGTCATCAAGACGACCATCGACCTGCGAGAGGCTGAAAATCCGGCGCGCGGTGGCGGTGGCAACTTTGGAGACCTTCATGGCTGCTAGCGATTGTTAGGCCTCGACCTTGGCGAGGGCTTCCTCGTTGATGCGGCGCTGGTCGTCGGCATTGAGGACCTTGCCGGTGACCTGGGCGGTGGTGTTGGTGACCAGGCGGCCAAACTCCTTGCGCAGGGCGGAGACCATTTGTTCGCGCTCGGCGCGGGAGGCTTGCTCAGCCTTGGTGAGGATGGCCTTGGCGGCGGCGATGGCCTCCTGAGCCTTCTGCTCGGAGAGAAGAGCGGCGCTTTGCTTGGCCTCGTTGACCAGGCGGGTGGCGTCGGCGTTGGCCTGGGCGATGGCCGCGGCGGTGCGCTGCTCGCTTTCGGCGAGCTGCTGCTCGATGCGCTTGAGCTTCTCCTCGCCCTCGCTGATGCGGCTGCGGCGCAGCTCAAGCATGCCCAGCACGGGAGCGTAGGCGAACTTCTTCAACAGCAAGGCCACCAGCACAAACAGGATGATCTGGGAAAAGAAGAATGGCCAGGCGACGCCAAACGGCGCGAGCACGTCCGTGATGGGGTTTCCTGCAGCCAGAACGAGAGAAATGTCAGCCATGCGGTGAGGTCAGTTGGAGCGTTGCAAAGAAGATCGTTGCGGAGAGAACATTGCCGGAATCCCGGACTTCGGGATCCCGGCGGAAGCCAGTGGTGTTAGTTGCCCATCTTGCCGAGGAAGATCGCGAAGAACACGATGCCTTCGACAAGTGCCGCAAGAATGATGGCGAGGGTACGGATGTCAGCGGCGGCTCCCGGGTTGCGACCGGTCGCTTCGGTGGCCTTGAAGCCGATCAGGCCAATGCCGATGGCGGCACCGATGGCGGCGAGGGCCACGTGCAGGTTGCTGGCGCCGTTGAGTTCAGCGAGGATGTTGAGGATGTTCATGGTTGCTTGATTTCGGTTAGTTCAGGTTTTCCCGCCGCCCCCACAGTCATTGCCATGGTCTGACGGCGAAGATCTTGTTAGTGGGCCGGTTTGGCGTGGCCGTCTTCGGCATGCTCCTCGGAGTGGTCATGCTCGCAGATGAGGCGCAGGAACACGGCGGTAAGCAGGGTGAAGACGAGGGCCTGGATGAGGCCAACGAGAAGCTCAAGGAAGTAGAACGGCAGTGGTGGCAGCCAGGCGAGCCACTTGGGCACCACCTGCATCATCGCCTCGAGGATGTTCTCACCGGCGAAAATGTTGCCGAACAAGCGCAAGCTCAGGGAAACCGGGCGGAACAGGATCGAGATCGCCTCGAGCACCCCAACAAAAAGGAAGATGAGGATCATGAACACCTTCATGAGGCCTTCAAACTTCCCCTTGGCGCCGAAGATGTGGCCGACAAAGCCACGTAGACCGTTCTCGCTGAGCGCCCAGTAGGTCCACAGGACAAAGAAGATGACGGCCATGGCCAAGGTCATGTTGAGGTCCGCGTTGCCGCCGCGCAGCAGCGGCACCTTGTGGCCGCCCTCCACCAAGACGGAAATCGTGCCCACACCGGGAATCAGGCCGGCCCAGTTGGTGAAGAGGATCAGGATGAAGATGGTGGCGAAGAACCAGAACGTGCGCTTGACCAAGTGGGCGCCGAGAATCCCCTCGAGGAAGCTGTAGAGCGCCTCGACGAGCCACTCGACAAAGTTCTGCAAGCCGCTGGGCACGAGCTTGAGATTGCGCGTTGCGAGCTGGCAGACAAGGATGATGCCGCCGGCGACGAGCAGCACCATG
>JBILQA010000350.1:0-3205 GCA_044373535.1 Akkermansiaceae bacterium
CAGTGAACGCCCGCCCGTCTCAACTTAACGTTGAGGCGCGTTGCCGCGCCGGGCGGGCTACTCCTTCGGGAGGAACTCCTTGAGTTCATCGGCCTTCCACATGTCCTTGCGGGCCGCGTGGGAGGCACGGATGGCTTTGACCTCGCCAGCGGTGATGGCCGGGGCGGAGTTGCCAAACGAGGTGCGGATGAAGGTGGCGACGTCGGCGACGTCGGCATCGCTGAAGGTTGGGTTGGGCGGCATGATGCCGTTGTACTTGGCGCCGGCGACCTGGACCTCGCCGTTGAGGCCGTGGATGATCGGCAGGACCATCGCCTCGGGCTTGCCCGCGACCCACTCCGAGCCGGAGAGCGGCGGGAAGTCGGGCGCCAGGCCCTTGCCGTTGGCCTGGTGGCAGGCGGTGCAGATTTTCCCGTAGATTGCCTCGCCGCGCTGGCGCGACTCGGCGACTTCCGGGGCGAAGGTGACCGGCTTTTTCACCGCGCCCAACTTCTGGGCCACGCTGCCCATGACATACTGTGAGACTGGGTCGTTAGCTGCTGCTAGGGTGGTGACCCGCTCGGACGCCTGATCCAACAGCATGACCTGGCGCACGAGGGCCTCAAACAGGCTCTCGTCGCCGCTTTCATCCATCTCGCGCAGTTGGAGGTCCTCGAACCATGCGGTGCCGGCCACCGTGCCGCCGTAGCCAAGGTGGGCGCCGACGAGCATGTCGCCGCCCGGGCCTGAGTCGAACTCGACCTGGAGCTGGGTCCAGTTGCGTGTGCCGCGCAGCGAGCGGGAGATGGACCACGGGCCGCGGACGCTGAGTTCAGCGCCTTCGCCGGTGTCCTCAACCGGTTTGACATTCTCGGTCTTCACCCATCCGGTGAAGCGGTAGCGCATCCCCGGCTTGGTGACAAACGGCAGGGCAACCATCAGGTCGACGCCGCCCTTGGACGAGAGCTTGAGGCACTCGCCGCCCGCGCGGCCTTCCTTGACGATGCTGATCGACGGGTCGCCAGCGGGCGGATCCTGCGGGTTGTAGAGCTTGACGTTCCAGGTGGCGAGCTGGTCCTTGGCGGCGATGTCCTTGAGCAGGTCCGGCTTCTGACCCGGGATGAGCACTTCGCTCGACGTGCGCATGCCGGCAAGAAATCCCCACCAGTGGCGCGCGGCGGCAACCCGGAAGGCCTCGCGCAGCGCAATGCCCTTGATCGCGCTCTTGTTCTTGGCGTGGTAGGCCTGCAGTTGCTTGCCGATCTCCTCGGTTTCCGGCAGCAGCGCAATGGCCAGGATGATTTCCTTGAGGGCCATCGCGTCGGTCTCGCGGTTGAGCCAGGATAACAGTTCGGGGGCTGTCAGCCGCGCGGCACCGGCCTGCGCCGCGGCCCGGCGGATCAGCGGACGCGGGTCCTGCGACCACTCGCCAAGCTTGCTAACAAGCTTGGCGTCCGGCAGCAGCTGGGTGAGCGTCCAAAGCGCGTGGAGGGCGGCGGGGCCGTCCTTCTTTGTCAGGGCGAGGAGCGGTTCGACGGCCGCCTCAGGATGGGTTTCAACCAACAACCGTTGGGCGTGCATGCGGCGGCGCAGGCCAGGGCTTTCGAGGCCGGCGACGAGGGTTTTCCAGTCCTTCGGATCCAGCGCGGGCGCCTTGATCGCTTGTTTGGCCGCGGCAATTGGAACGATCCGATAGATCCGGCCATGTTGGACGTCGCGCAGCGGGGTGACATAGGCGGCGCCGCGACCGGTTTCGGCGAGCATGCCGGCGGACTCCACGCTGGGTGTCGGGTTGTGTTGGATGATGAGGTTGTACCAGTCGGCAACCCAGACCGCGCCATCCGGGCCGACTTCGGCGACAACCGGGGCGGACCATGCGTCGGCGCTGGCATAGAGGTTCTCGCCGGTGAAATTCAGGTGGAGGTCGGCGCTGTCGCGCTGGACCATGCCGGTGGCGACCAAGTGGCCGGTGGGCTCGGTGACAAACACGGCATTGTTGCGGAAGCGCTCGGGGAAAGCCACGTCCGTGTAAAACGCGTGGCCCGCGCCGGCGGTGAAGTTGCGCGACGTCGGCACGGTGCGCCCGCCGCCGGTTTGACGCAGCGGCCCGCGCCACGCGTCGACCTGACGCACGTCGCGGGTGATCGGATAGTAGGTCGCGTCGTTTTCCGCCCGCGGCGTCTGCGCGCCCTCCATGGAGACCGACTCGTAGAAGTGGACTGGCACGGAGAGGAACCAGCTCGGATTGCTGTTAGCCGTGGACCCCATGATCTCGCCGTCCGCGGAGACCCCGAGGCCCCAAGTATTGTTGGTCGTCGGCTGCAGGAACTGGATTTTCGACCCATCGGGACGGAAGCGGAAGACGCCGGAACCAAAGTTGGTTTGGTTGCCGCCGACCTTGCCGGTGAAGCCCGAATAGCCAACGGTGGCCCAGATCTGGCCGTCGAAGCCGTAGAGCATGTTAGATGGGCCGGCGTGGGTGTCGCCCATGCCGAAGCCGGTGAAGAGGACCTGGCGTACGTCGGCCTTGTCGTCCCCGTCGGTGTCCTTGAGGAAGAGCATGTCACCGGCGTTGGTGACAATCGCCCCGCCGTTGGCGAAGACCAGCGAACTGGGAATGGACAGCCCGTCGGCGAAGGTCACCGATTTGTCGGCCCGGCCGTCGCCGTCCGTGTCGGTTAGGATCTTGATCCGGTCGTTGCCGAGCTTGCCTTCGTGGAGGTTGTTGGGGTAGTCGACCGTCTCAACCACCCAGAGGCGGCCGCGCTCGTCCCAGTTGAGGGCGATCGGGTTGATGACCATCGGCTCGGAGGCGAACAGTTGGAGCTCGAAGCCGGGCGGAACCTGGGCAAGCTTCATCGACTGCTCGGCCGGGAGCGGCTCCTGGGCGACAGGTGCGGGGGTGATTTTCTCGTAGTTGGGGATTTTCGCCTCGCGGTACTCGAGCTTGGGCATCGCGGCGGGGGTGCGCCCGGCGGCCCAGGTCAGGGCGGCGTAGAGTTCGTTTTGGAAGCTGTCGAGATACCAGCCGTCGAGGTCCTTCGGGGCGGCCACGGTGGCGACGCGGCGGCCGCCGTCCTCGCTGCGCTTTGCGGGCGTACCCGGCTCGGCAAGCACCACGAGCGGTCCGGCCGCGGTCTTGGCCACCTGCGCGTCGGTTAGCAGCGTCACCTCGGCGTGGCCGGCGGCGATGGCTAACCACTCAAGCTGGATCCCGCGGGTGCCC
>JBILQA010000057.1:0-10873 GCA_044373535.1 Akkermansiaceae bacterium
TCCAAGCGAAGTCCTCGTTCTCCAGGGCGCATGGGCCGAGGATGAAAAACGGCGCCGGTCCTCCGACGGGAACGGTGCCAATGTTGAATGGCTCTGGGGCGGGGCGGTTACTCATCGGCTGTGACGTGGTTTTCTGCGATCCGGCTGTAGAGCTTGCGCAGGTTGTTGAGCGCCGCGCCTAGCAGGCGCGATTCGGTTTCTGAGAGGTTTCCGGCGGTCTTCTCCTCGAGCATCTCGAGGGAATCGAGCACCGAGCGCGCGGCGCGCAGGTTGACGTTTGGCTGGCCGGTGGCCGGGTGTGGCAGTTGGCCGAGGAACAGGCCGGCGTTTTGCGCCTGCAGGAGGATGAAGGCTTCGAAGCGTGAATCAGGAACTGCCATGGGAAAAAACTAGGACAGCATGGTGAGTCTGGCGCCCGCGGCTGTCAAATGCCGCGTACGCCCACCCGCGCGCTTTTCATCCTCCGGGGCCGACGACCACGGTGGTTGGCGCCTGGCCAAAGAGCCGGGTGGCCACGTCGCGCACCTCGGCCAAGGAAACGGCCTTGATCCGCTCGGCGATCGTCAGGTGGTGTTCAGCGCCCAGGCCAAGGATGATGTCCAAGGCGCAGGCGCGCGCCATCGCCGAGTTGCTCTGGTTTTGCAGCGCCAAGCTGGAAAGCAGCGCCGTGCGGGTCCGCTCCAGCGCGTCGTGGGTGAGTGACTCGCCCGCGATGCGCGCCACCTCGAGGCTCAGCTCGCGGTGGGCAAAGTCGACCTGCTCGGGCGCGGTTCCGAGGTAAAACGTGAAAAGCCCGGTCTCGAAGCCAAGGAATTGGGTCGCCCCGACGGTGTAGGCCAAGCCGAGTTCCTCACGGATCCGGGTGAAGATCGGCCCGGACATGTCGGCGCAAAACTCGCGCAGCAAATGCAGCGCAAAACGCTCCTCGCCACTGGCCCCGCAGGCCGGGAAGCCGACCGCCAAGACCGCCTGCTGCTTGTCCAATACCAGCCGGGCGGCCGCGCCCGGGTCGAGCGGCTGGAGCGGCGCCTCGAAGCGCGCGCCGGCGGGAAGCGCGCCGAGACCGCGCTCCAACCATGAAATCGCGTCGTCTGGATCCACCGCGCCAAACACGGCGATGGCCATGTTGCTCGCCGCGGCATGGCGGTGGTGGTGGGCGTGGAGCGCCTCGCGGTCAAGCGCCGCAACGCTGGCCGCATCCCCCAGGCGCGGCAGGCCGTAGCCGGTCCCTTGGAAAACCCGGTGGCGCAGCGCTTGGAAGGCGAGCGACATCGGATCCTCATCCTCCTCGCGGATCGCCGCTAGCTGCGCGTCGCGCTCGCGCTCGATTGCCTCCGCGCCTAACAATGGCGCGCTCAGGATCTCGCAGAAAATCCCCATCACCTCCTCAAGGTCGCCAGCCAGGCAATCGGCCTGAATGAGCAGGGCATTGTTTCCGGCCGCCGCGGAGAACGTGGCGCCAAGGTTCTCCAAGGCGGTGGCCACGCTGGCCGCATCCCGCTGCGCGCTGCCCTTTGGCAACACCGCGGCTAACAGCGCAGTGAGCCCCGCGGTGGCCACCGTCTCGGACGCCAGCCCGGAGCGGATCGCCGCTTGGATGCTTACCAGCGGCACCCGCGCGCTTGGCCGCACTGCCACGGCCAGGCCGTTGGAAAGCGCGGCGCAGCGGATTCCGCCCGCCAGCGCGCGATCCCCGCTGCGCCCTGCCGGCGCGGGCGCCTCCTTGGGATCGAGAATGGCCGTGGTGAGCGTGTGCGGCACGATCCAGCGGGCCAGCGCCTGCTTGACCGCGGCGCTGGTAGTCGCTTCGAGCCGCTCGATGTAGGCGCGGGTGAAGTCGAGGTTGCGGGCCTCGTGCCAGTTGGACGCGAGGTCGCCGGCGCGCCCGCTGACGGTCACCAAGGAGCGCATTTGGCTTGAGAGGATCATCCGCTTGGCCTTGCGCAGCTCGTCATCGAGGTTGTCGTCGGCAAGCTTGGCGATCTCCTCGTGGATGGCGGCGATGAGTTCGTCGCGCTTTTCCGGCGGAACCTCCGCGCCGACGTTGAACAAGCCGGTTGCGTAGGCGACACACCAATTGGATGCGGCGATGTGGGTGGCGAGCTTCGTCTCCTCGCGCAGGCGGCGGTAGAGTCGGCTGGCGCGCCCGCGGCCAAGAATCGCCGCGGCGAGGTCCAGGGCCGCGGCGTCCGGGTGGCTCAGCGGCGGCGATGGCCAGGCAAGCATCACCTTGCTCAATGGAATGGCAAAGGTCGCGCGCCCAAACCGCGGCGCCACCACCTCGGGCTCGAGCGGCACGTGCGGCGCATTCTCAAACGCACTTGGCGCATCCGCGGTGAGCTCGCTGGCCAACTCGCGCACCCGCTGCGGGTCAAACCGGCCGCTAACAACCAGCGCCGCGCGCCCGGGCGTGTAGCGCGCCGCGTGATAGCCGACCATGTCAGCGTGGCTCACCCGGTCAAACAAGGCGCGCCGCCCGATGACCGGCAACCGCCGCGCGTCACTCTGGAAGGCGGTCTCAAACAACAAGCGGTGCGCCACGTCGTCCGGGTCATCCAAGCCCATGTCGATCTCGCGCCGAATCACCTCCTTCTCGCGCTCAAAATCCTCCTCCGGCAGCGTCGGAAAAAACACCAGCTCGCTGAGGACTTTTAAAAACGTCTCCAAGCCCTCCGCGGGACCGTCGATGTAGTAAACCGTCCGGTCAAACGACGTGTAGGCATTCCAGTGGCCCCCGGCCGCCTGCACCGTGGCCGCCAGCGTCTCGTTGTCAAACGACCGCGTCCCCTTGAAGACCATGTGCTCAAGCAGGTGGGAGACTCCTCCGCCCAACAACCCCGCCTCGTGGATGCTTCCCGTCTCCACCCACAGCTGCACGCTCACCACCGGCGCGGAATCGTCCGCATCGGCAATCAGGGTTAGCCCGTTGGGCAGGATTTCTTGGCTGGCGCTCGTCTCCGGGAAATTCACCCTTCCAGCCTTATGCCGCATCCCTAGCGGCGCAAGCCAATGTTGCCTAGCGCGTCACCACCAACTCGCCGCGCCCATAGCGCACCTTCGGCCGCAATGCATTGCCGTCATCCTCCGACCGATACCCCAGCGCGCACGCCACCGCCGCGGTGAAGCCCCGGTCTGTTAGGCCGAGGATCCGGTTGTAGGCGCCAGCGTCAAATCCCTCCATCGGGCAACTATCCACGCCGAGCACTGCAGCGCTGCCCATCAACTGTCCAAGTGCAATGTAGCTTTGGTGTTTGGCCCAGGCGACGAGCGCCTCGGGGCTCATGGCGGCGAGGAATCCAACGATCATCTGGCGGTAGCCCGCCAGCGACTCCGCGCTGGCTCCCGTGGCTGCCGCCATCTCGGCCAGAAACCGGTCAATCTCCGCCTCGGTCACCGTGGTGCGCGCCGCGAGCACCAAAAAATGCGACGCGTCGGTCACCTGCGGCTGGTTCCAGGACACGCCACGCAATTCCTCGCGCAGCGCTGGCGTCTGCACGTGGATGAACTCCCATGGCTGCAGCCCAAACGACGAGGGGGTCAGAACCAGCGACTCCGCCAGGCTCTGCCACAAGTCGGAGGGAATCTTCCGGTGCGCGTCAAACAGCTTGGTTGCATACCGCCAACGCAGCCGCTCCAGAAGTTCCTCGGGTGCCATCATGCTGCGCACTATTCGCTTTCCAGCATCAATGGCAAGGATGCGTCGGGGAAATCTTTGAGTGTTAGACTCAGGAGGATTCCGAGTTCCTCGCGCCCGCGGTTGTCGCGCCGGCTCAGGCCCAGCGAGGCGACCCACGAGTTGAGGTCGCGGTGAACGCTGAACTGCTGGAACTCGAGGGTATTGTCATCGAGTTCCCAGATCTGGGTCGTGCCGATGCCCCAGCGGTCGTTGAGCCGCAGGTAGCCGCGCAGGTCGATGCGGTTGTTGTCCTCAAGCACCGGATGGCTCGAGAGGATCCGGTAGCCGAGGGTGATCTCGGCATTCTCGTTGGGCATGATCGTCCCGCGGGTGGCGAACTCCCTGAAGCCCGAGCCCGAGCCGTAGAGCGGGAATTGCGTCTCAACGTCCCAGCGCAGCCACGGCAGCGGCGCCCACTTGAGGTCGTTGTAAAAGTTGGAGAAGTCCCGATCCAGCTCCGGGTCGTCGACAAACGCGTCGAGGTAGGTGTCTAACACCAACCACTCGTGGCTGCCGTCGTCGCGGCGGGTGATGAGTTTGTTGCGGATGCCGGGGCGCAGAACATTCCATGTTTGGAGCTCGTCGATGGCGGCAAAGCTGCCGACGCGGATGGATCGCGGACGGGTGCTGAAAGTGAAGCGGTCAATCGGGCGCAGCGAGTCATCCGGGCCATCGGTGCTTACCGTTGACCAGCCAAGGTAGGGCTGCATGACGTGGAGCATCCCGTCGACTCCCCAGCGTGGCAGTTGGATGTCCGGATAGGCGCGGGAAAACTTCACCGAGGCGTCCACCCCTGCATGCAGCAAAGTACGGTCCTCGCTATCAAGCGGGCCCGAGATGTCTTGATAGGCGGTGTAGCCAAGTCCGGCGTGCGGGTTGAGGGCAAGCCAACCGGCGTAGGTGAACGGCACCGAGAGCTCCTGATAGGTGTGGAAGCGGGTGAAGGCTGGCTCGTCTAACTGCTCAAGCAGCCCCGGGATCTTTGGATCCAGCGGCTGGAGCGTGGCGATTTCGCCACGCAGGTCGTCGACCTCGCTGTCGCTGAGCCGTTCTTGATAGATTCCGGCCGACGTCTGGCCGAGGTGCAGGAGCCGGCCGCCAAACAAGGGGGCGAGGACTTGGTCAAAGGTCAGCTCCGGCAGGCGCGTGTCGCTGCGGTAGAAATCATTGAGCTGAAAGCGGCTGAACAGGCTTGCCAGCGAGCGCTCGTCGCGCCGGTACAAGGCGAGGGTGTTGTCGGGGTTCGGGTTGACGCGGAAGCCGGACGGATCGAGGTCCTCGAGGTAATACTGGTCGCTCAGGGCAGTGAGGTTGGCGCGCGCCTCCCAGGTTCCGGACGGGTCGCCGGGGACGGCCAGAGGGAAGAGGTCCTGCAGGGCGATGCTCCAGCGGTTGTTGTCGACAGGGAGGCGGGTGATGGCCGAGCGGCTGATGGACGGGTTGGCGTCCTTCATGTAGTAGAGTTTGAGCCAGCCGAGGTTGGGGTTGTCAGCCAGACGCGTGTCGATGAGGTCCAAGCCGGCGGCGGCGCCGCGGCGCGAGCGCAAGTCCATGTGCCACTTGGAGAGCAGCCAGGCGTCCTTGCTCTCGCCGGTGAGTGGGTCGCGCTCGCCGCCGAGCATGATGCCGTAGGTGTTGAGCAGGTAGGCGCCCCATGAGGAGCGGGCGCCGGGGACAAAGTGATAGCCAAGGGCGGCGTCAAGCGGCTGGGACAGGTAGGGCAGCCAGAACACCGGGGTGTCGCCGGCGTAGACCCGCAGGTTGTTGAACACCACCTTGTCGTTGGGGTAGACGGTGATTTTCTTGGCCCGCAGCCAGTAGCTCGGGTCCTCGGAGTCGTCGGTGGTCAGGCCGGCATCATGGCCAACAAAGACCTGCTCGCCGTCGCGCTGCTCGCTGACAAACTCGCTGGTTTCAAGCAGCAGCGGGTCGATGCTTGAGCGCAGCCCGGTGACCTTGAGCTCGCGCGTGGCGTAGAAATACTCAGCGCTCTGGCCGCGGTGGAGGATGTTGCCCTGGTAGATGCTAACATTGCCCAGCAGGGTGATAGACTTGGCTTGGCTGTTGAGCACCGCCTGGTTGGCGAAGAACTGCAGGCCGGTGTCGGAGCGCACCGAGACATCGCCGTTGAAGGTGATGACGCCGCCCGCGGGGTCGTAGGTGATGGCCCCGCTATTGCTCACGGTGAGGTCCTTGGGGGGGGCTGGCAGCATCCCCGCGAGGCCGCCGGGGGATTCCGTCGGGGTGGCCGCCAGAGGCTCGGGCGGCGCTTCTCCCGGCTGTTGGGCCACAAGTGGCGCGCTACAGCAGAGTGCGGTGAGGAATGCTATGGCCGGTCGCATGAACCTGACGATGACACCCTCTCAGCCTAGGGAAGTAAAGAGTTGATGTTAGGTGCGGGTCCGGGTGCGTCGGTGGGGTGTTGAATTTCGGCTTTTTTCCGCGCGTGGCCGATGTATGAGCAGTGCGATGGCCGCGCTGGGAGATGTCCGGGGAGTTCTGCAATACGTGCCGCAGTTTCGTGGCCGGGTCTTTGTGGTGCTCATTGAGACCGGGGTGCTGCCTGAATCGGCGGTGGCCGAGATCCTGCTGGATTTGGCGGCCTTGCAGGACGTGGGCGTCAAGCTGGTGCTCGGCGTGCTCGGCGGGGATCTGGAGGATTTTTACGATTGGACCCTGGAGTGTGAGATGAAGGTTGCGCGGCTTGGCGGCGAGATCGCCGCGCCCGGTGCCGCCGCGGCCGCCGCGGAAGTCCTTCTGCGCGGGCAGGCGGTCATCGTGGATTGCCGCAGTTGCAAGCCGTTTGACCCGGCCGTGATGGGATTTGCCGCCGCGGTGGGTGCGGCCAAGCTCATCGCTGTGCTCGACGAGGAGGTGTTGGTGGACGGCGCGCCGGTGCCCGCGGTGCGCGCGGCGGAGGTGGGCGGGCTGCTGCAGCGCGAGCGCGTCGAGGGCGGGCCCTTATTGGAGGCGGCGGCGCGGGCGTGCACCAGCGGGGTGCCGCGGGTCCATCTGCTCAATGGCCGGCGTCAAGGGGTGCTCGTCGACGAGCTCTTCTCCAACGAGGGCGTCGGGACCATGGTGCACGCCGACAGCTACCGGGAAATCCGCCCGCTGCGCGAGGAGGACATCCCCGAGCTCCTCGGCATGATCGGCCGCTCGGTCAAGCGCACCCGCCTGGTGGCCCGCAGCTACGAGGATATCCGCGAGCGGCTCGCCGACTATCAGGTTCTAACGCTCGACGACAACGTCGTCGGTTGCGTCGCGCTGCACATCTATCCGGGGGAGGGCCGCGGCGAGGTTGCCTGCCTCTATGTGAAGCAGTCCCACGAGACGCTCGGCTACGGCGCGCAGCTTGTGCGCCACATGGAGGAGCATGCGCGGGCGGCGGGCCTGCGGGAGGTTTTCGCGCTAACCACCCGAGCGGTGGAGTTTTTCCGGGACCGGTTGGGCTACGTTGAGGTTTCGGTTGAGAACCTGCCCCAGCAGCGGCTTGAGCAATTTCGCTCGAGCGGTCGCGACTCGCGGATGTTTGTCCAGCGGCTTGGGCCGGGCGCGTAGCGGCGTGTTGCGGGGCGGCAGCATGGGCCCGTCGAAGTCCCACCCCGGCCGCTAGGTTGGGCGGTGATGAAGGAAACCATTGAGCGGCTCGGTGAGCATATGAAGCGGTACGAGCAGGTGAAGTTGCGCAAGGGCCGCGGGGTGTCCGCGTTCAAGCGTGCGGATGGTGGCTGTTATGAGTTGGCGCGCGGGGCGTACCAATGGCGCTTCACCCATTGCAAGCTGCTCGCGGCGCTTGACCAGGGTGAGGACGAGGCGGGCGACCTGCTTGGCCAGGTGGCCAACGCGAGTGCGCGGCGGATCCTGTGGATTTTCATGCATCGCTGTCTGGCGGACTACCCGGGCAAGGAGGCTGCCTATAGGGAGTTGCGCGGGCATAACAATGCCCACAAACTCATCCAAGGGATTGAGGCGCTCATCGTTGGGCGCTTGGATGCGGGGACGGAAGGCGACGCCGAGTTTGCCGCCCGGGTGCGCGACGACAGCCGGTTTTTCGCCTTCGCCGAAGAATGGCTAAGTCGGCCAAAGGGCAACCGAATCAAGAATCGGCGGCGGCCTGACAGCATGGTAACGGCAGACTAGCGCAGGATGAGGAGCAACGGCCGGTGGTCGGACGCGCGGCGCCACGCGTGCGGGTGCGGGATGGTGGAATGGTCGTGGTCGATGAATGGCGTCAGCGCGCGTGAGGCGCAGAGGAAATCGATGCGCGAGTAGGTGTCCTCCGCCGCCCAATAGTGGGTCCAGGATTGTCCGCGGGAATCGGTAAGATTGATCGGGCTGAGGAAACCCGGGCTGCCCGAGGTGCCTTGGATGGCTTTCAAGGTGGGCGACTGGCGCGTGTCGTTGAAATCCCCATAGACGAGCACTGCCGCCGTCGGGCTGGTGGTGAAGATGGCGTCGAGGTGCTCACGCAACAGGCGGGCCTCGGCGTGGCGGACCAACTCTTGGTCAAACTCCTCGACGTCGCGCTTGGACTTCAAGTGGATGCCGACAAAGCGGACCGGCGTGCCGCGGTGGTCGATGGTGACGTCAAGAAACCCTCGCAGCAGGCTGGCGCGCCGGCCATTGAGGCGGAAGCTGCCTTCCTGAACCGACTGGCGCGACGTGATGGGCAGGCGGGAAAACAGCGCAAGGCGGCGGACCGGATCGCTCCCGTGGGTGTATTCCACCTCCGGAAGGGAAAGTCCGGCTGTGGCAAGCCGGCGCTGGAGGTCGCGCGCGTCAGCAAGGGAGCCGATCTCTGCGACGCCAAGGACATCCGGGTTGAGGCTGGCGATGATGGCTACCAAGGCTTGAATGCTGGCCTCGGGTTTGGGGGCATTGGGGATCAAGACACCGTTCTGCTCCCGATCCATCTGCAGGTAGTTCTGCAGGTTGTAGGCGACAAACCGCAGCGGCGCGCCATTCTCGGGTGCGCGCGCCGGGGTGTGCGCTTTTGGCCCGGGCGCGCTGGCCACCGGCGCTGCGGCCGCCGGGCGGGTTGTGGATTGCCAGTCCGGGGTGTGCTTTTTTTCGCACGACAGCGTAAAAAAGCAGGCCAAAAAAAGAGCCCCGAAGAATCTCGGGGCTCGTTTGAAGGGATTGGCTACAAGAGCCATGCGGAGAAGTTCTACGCGCGGGAAAGTTAAGCTCGGAATTTACGACTGGGACTCACGGGGTTCCTTGCCGGCGGCTTCGGTGACTTTGACATCCTTCTCGGAGCGGTGGATTTCAGCCTCAAAGTCCTCCTTGGCGCGCTTGAACTCACCCATGCTTTTGCCAACGCCGCGGGCAAGCTCGGGGAGCTTCTTGGCTCCGAAAAGCAGCAGGACAATCAGGAAAATGATGATCATTTCCTGTCCGCCGAGGTTCATGAATGCCAGCGATTGAGTCATGGGTGGGAGGATAGGCTGCCGCCAAGCGCTTTGCAATGGGAATAAAAGCCGTTAGGTGTGCTGGCTTGGGGCCCTAGGTGGCGTGGGGGAAAGATTCAGGTTTGCAGGTGTGGGCCGGGGGATTACAGCGGCGTGGTGCGATTGCCGGTTTGTGATATTGAGGACGATGTGCGCGCGGCGCTGCGCGGTGGGGGAGTGCGGCGCCTGCTGTTGAAGGCGCCGACGGGATCGGGGAAATCCACGGTGGTGCCGGGGATGGTGGCCGACGAGCTGGGCGCGGGGCGCGTCATTGTCATTGAGCCGCGGCGGATGGCGGCGCGGATGCTGGCTGGCTGGGTGGCCAAGGAGCGCGGCGGTAGCGTGGGTGGGGAAGTTGGTTACGCGGTGCGCTTCGATAGCCGGCACGGGCGCGACACGCGGATTGTCTATGTGACCGACGGGGTGTTCCAGCGCTGGCTGCAGGACGATCCGGAGCTGACGGGGACGGCGGCGGTGATTTTTGATGAATTCCACGAGCGGCGCTTGGCGGGGGATTTGGCGCTGGCGCGGTGCTTGGACTTGCAGGAGGGATCGCGGCCGGACTTGGCGGTGCTGGTGATGTCGGCCACGCTGGAGGTCGCGGGGCTGGAGGGCTACCTGGCGCCGGTGGTTTCGCTGGAGGCGGGCGGGCGCCGGTTTCCGGTGGAGGTGGTTTTCCGTCAGGCGGGGAAACCGGTGGCTGAGCGTCGTGGCGGGCCGCCGCGGGAGGTGCCGGTGTGGGACCGTGTGGCGGATGCGTGTCGTGAGGCGATGGGGGATCCGGAGGCCGGGCACCTTTTGGTGTTCTTGCCGGGGACCTATGAGATCCAGAAGACCGCGGCGGTGATTGAATCCGCGGCGTGGGCGCGCGGATGGGCGGTTTTCCCGCTGCACGGCGGGCTGCCGCCGGAAAAGCAGGACGCGGCCGTGGCGCCGTCGATGCGCCCCAAGGTGATCATTGCCACCAATGTGGCGGAGACCTCGCTGACCATTGACGGGGTGCGCACGGTGATTGATTCCGGGCTGGTCCGGGTGGGCGCGTTTGATCCGCGCCGCGGGATTGACACGCTGAGGATTGAGAAAATCTCCCAAGCGTCCGCGGAGCAACGGGCTGGGCGGGCCGGGCGGACCGCTCCCGGGCGTTGTTTCCGGCTCTGGAGCGCTGCTGAGCACGGCCGGCGGGCGGCGTTCGATGCGCCGGAAGTCCGCCGGGTGGATCTGGCGGAGGCGGCCCTATGGTTGAAGGCAGCGGGGGTTGAGGAGATCCGGGAGTTCCGTTGGTTGGATGCTCCAGAGGAATCCTCGCTGGCGCGCGCGGAGCGGCTTCTGCACGACCTCGGCGCGGTCGATCTAAAAGGGAATTTGACCGCCGTCGGGCGAAAAATGGCGGCTCTGCCGGTGGCGCCGCGGTTTGCCCGGCTGCTGCTGGCGGGAATCGAGGAAGGCTGCGCGGCGGAGGCGGCGTTCGTGGCGGCGGTTGTTGAGGGCGAGGGGGTTTTTGCCAAGGCGCGCGGCGGCGAGGGACGCGCCGACTTTGCCATGGCGGAATCCGGCAGCGACTTTGCCGCCGAGTGGCGCGCATTCCAATCGGCCGTCGCCATGCGCTTTGAAACCGGCCGCTGTGCCCCCCTGGGGATCCTTGCACGCGGCGCGCGCGAGACGGCTCAGGCACTCGAGCGCCTGCGCCGCTTGGTTGAGCGCAGCGGCGTCACCTGGCAGGAGCCGGATTTTGTCGCCCGCCGCG
>JBILQA010000351.1:0-3184 GCA_044373535.1 Akkermansiaceae bacterium
GCTGGGCTGGTCGCGCTTGGCGTTGATGATGCCGATGGCCATGACCCAATAGAGCAGCACGGCAAAGACCGCCTGATGCCAGAGGATCCCGCCGTCGGCCGCGGTCTTCCCCGCAACCAGGATGACGATCTGCACGAGGACGGAAATTACCAGGCTGCGGCGATAGGGCGCGAGAATCGTTTTCAACATCGTGCCGCCGGGTATGAACCGCCCGCCGCGGCTGTAAAGACAATCTCGCCCGCGCGCAGCCCCCCTTGACGAATGGAGGATCGCGTCCATCCTGCTAGGGCAATGCACTGCCTGCCCCGGCCGCGCTCAGTCCGAGACGATTATGCAACCGCCCGATGCCCCCCCGCCAGAGCTGTTGTTTCAAGCCCGCGGGCTGCGCAAGGTCTACTCGGGCGGCGAGGTCGAGGTGCGCGCGCTCGATGGCGTGGATCTGGATCTCTACCAAGGCGAGCTGGTCGTCCTGCTGGGTGCTTCGGGCAGTGGCAAGTCGACCTTGCTCAACATCTTTGGTGGGCTCGACGTGCCCACCAGCGGAACCTTGAGCTATCGCGGACGCGATCTGACGAGCGCCGACAGCCGCGAGCTCACCGAGTTCCGCCGCGACGTCGTCGGGTTCATTTTCCAGTTCTACAACCTGATTCCGAGCCTCACCGCGCGTGAAAACGTGGCGCTGATCACCGAACTGGCCGACCAGCCAATGGCGCCCGACGATGCGCTCACCCTGGTGGGTCTGGAAAAGCGCCTCGACCACTTCCCCGCCCAGATGTCCGGCGGTGAGCAGCAGCGGGTTGCCATCGCGCGCGCGATCGCCAAGCGGCCCGAAGTGCTCCTCTGCGACGAACCGACCGGCGCCTTGGACGTGAAAACCGGCATCAACGTGCTCGACGCCATTGCCCAAGTGAACCGCGACCTTGGCACGCTCGTCATCATCATCACTCACAATGCGGTCATTGCGGAGATGGCCGACCGCGTCATCCACCTCTCGGACGGGAAAATCACCGCCATCCACACCAACCCGGAGCGCAAACCGGTCCAGTCGCTTGCCTGGTAGCCCATGCACCCGCTCGACCTGAAGCTGCTGCGTGACCTCGGGACCATCAAGGGCCAAGTCATTGCCGTGGCTTTGGTGATGGCCTGCGGGCTGACGATGATGATCATGGCACGCAGTTTGGTGCGCTCGCTTGAGGTGACTCAGGACGCGTATTACCGCACCCACCGGTTCGCGGATGTCTTTGCAGACCTGAAACGTGCGCCGAATTCCCTGCGTCCGCGCCTGGCGGAAATCCCCGGCGTGGCGGCCGTCGACACCCGTGTCCGCGGTGCCCTCACCCTTGACCTCCCGGGCCTGCGCGAGCCGGCCGACGGCACCATCCTGTCACTGCCCGAGGATCGCCCGCCCACGCTTAACCTGCTCTACCTGCGCAAGGGCCGCGTGCCAAAAACAGGCAACCGGAATGAGGTTGTCGTCAGCGAGGCGTTTGCCAACGCCCACGGCTTCAACCCCGGCGACAGCGTGGAGGCCACCATCTACGGGGCCCGCGAAAAATTGGAAATTGTCGGCGTCGGCCTGTCGCCGGAGTTTGTCTTCGAGTCGCGGCCGGGTAACCCGCTGCCTGACGCCAAGCGCTTTGGGGTGTTCTGGATGAACCAGCGACCGCTCGCCATCGCGCTCAACCTGGACGGCGCGTTCAACGACGTGATTGTCGACCTTGCTCCCGGCGCGAAACCCGCCGAGGTGATGGCGAGCCTTGATGCTCTGCTGGCGCCGTATGGCGGGCTGATCGCCTTTGATCGCGGCGAGCACCCGTCGGCGCGGCAGGTCAGCGACCGCATCACGATTCTGCGCGGCTTCGCGATTGCCTTTCCGGTGTTGTTTTTAAGTGTGGCGGCCTTCATGACAAGCGCGGCGCTCACCCGGCTGATCCGCCTGCAGCGCGAGCAAATCGCTCAGCTCAAGGCGTTTGGTTACTCGGCAAGCGCCATCGGCAGCCACTACCTGAAGTTTGCGATGGTCATTGTGTTGCTTGGCTCGCTGGTCGGCTCCGGCGCGGGTCTCTGGCTCGGGCACACCGTGACCATCCTCTACCGGCGGTTCTTCTTCTTCCCCGAGTTGCTGTTTCACCCGGACTGGGCCGCGCTGCTTACCGGCAGCCTTGCCGCGGCGTTGGTTTGCGGCCTGGGCGTTTCCGGGGCGGTCTGGCAGGCGATGCAACTCCCACCGGCTGAGGCGATGCGCCCCGAGCCGCCGGCCGCCTTCCGCGCCTCCCTGCTTGAGCGCCTCGGCCTTGACCGCCTGGTCTCGCCCACGATGCGGATGGCCTTGCGCAACATTGAGCGCAAGCCGTGGCAGTCGTTGTTTACCCTTCTAGGCCTGGCGCTTGCCACCGCCATCCCGATCGTCCCCGGGGCCATGCGGGATGGCATTGCCTACATCATGGAATTCCAGTGGACCCAGGCGCAGCGCCAGGATGCCACCGTCAGCCTGATCGAACCCGGTTCGGCAACCGCCTGGAGTGCCATGCACCACCTCCCGGGCGTGATCGCCTCGGAGGAATTTCGCAGCGTTTCCGCCCGGCTCCTGTATGGCCAGCTTGACCGCCGCGTTGCGGTCACCGGCCTGCCGCGCACCGCGCAATTAAACCTGCTCCTTGATGCTCAGGGGAATCCGGTTGCCATGCCGGCCAATGGCTTGCTGCTTTCCGAAAAACTTGCGGAAATCCTTGCGGTCAAACCCGGCGACATCGTCCGCATTGAAGTCCAGGAAGGCCGCCGACCGGTGCTGGAAACCGTGGTGGCCGGC
This sequence comes from Akkermansiaceae bacterium, assembly GCA_044373535.1. Taxonomy (GTDB): domain Bacteria; phylum Verrucomicrobiota; class Verrucomicrobiia; order Verrucomicrobiales; family Akkermansiaceae; genus JBILQA01. The sequence goes on from JBILQA010000351.1 coordinate 2,810, forward strand.
ACCATCACCGACTTTTCCGGCCTTGGCGCGTACATGGACATCGACGCGCTGCGCCGCCTCATGCGCGAAGGATCAACCGTCAGCGGTGCCCACCTGGATGTTGATCCGGCCCGCTGGGAGGAATTCCTCGCCGCCGTGAAAGCCTCGCCGCGCATCGGTGCCCTCTCGTTGACCAGCAGCGCGCGGGAAAGCTTCAACTCAACCACCGGCGAGATGATGGGCCTGGTGCAAACCATCTACCTGAGCTTTGCCGTCATCGTCGCCTTTGGCGTGGTTTACAATGGCGCGCGGATCGCGTTGTCGGAGCGCCGGCGCGACCTTGCCACGTTGCGCGTCATTGGGTTCCAACCTGGCGAGGTGGCCGGCGTGCTCGTC
>JBILQA010000228.1:0-4983 GCA_044373535.1 Akkermansiaceae bacterium
CCGGCAGCCCATGCAGGGCACCTCGCGCAGGCCCGTCGGCAGGGTCAGCGGCGCGGGCAGGTCACGCAAGGCGAGCCAACCGGCGATTTCATGGCGTTGAGTGGTGACGATTTCCATGTGCGCATCGGGCGCCTCCAGGGTGCGCATGGAGGTGAGCACAATCTGGTCTGCGCTGATGCGGGCCGCGACGGGAAGCATCGCCACGGGCGGCTTGGCGCCGCCGGGGTGGACCTGCAGCGCCAGCCATGCGCCGAGCACCACAACCGCCGCTGCTGCCGCCGGCATCGCCCAGCGCGGCAGCAATGCCAGCCGGCGCGGCGCCGGCGCGGCGGCCGAGGCCCGCATGGCCGTTAGAATGTCAGCCCGCAGCGCGGCCGGCGGGCCGACCCCTGCGAGGGCGCCAATGAAGAGCGAGTCCAGGCGGGTCTCGGCGGCGCCGGCCCCGTGGGACTGCAGGTTCATTCCCAACAGGATTGAGGCGTGCAAGTCCTCGGGGATGGCGGCGCATGCCAAGGCGCGGGCAAACTCGGCGTCGAGCGCGCGCTCGCGGGCAAGCCACTCACCGAGCTCGCGGTCCTGCGCGGCGTGGCTAAGCGCCGCGGCGAAATCCTCGTTCTGCGCGTCATCGCCGTCGGGGCGGAAACTTGCGAGGACAAACTTGGCTTGGGCCCTATCCATGGCTTTCTCTAAACATCTCGGGTTTGAATTTCAAAATCTTGGTTGGCACGCCCTCGGCCTCGCCCGTCATGCGGCGCCGGAGCTGCTCTTTGCCGCGGGAGATGCGCGACATGACCGTGCCGATGGGCACATCGAGAATGCCGGCGATCTCCTTGTAGCTGTGCTGTTGGAGGTAGAAAAGCGTCAGCGGCGCGCGGAAGCTCTCGTCCAAGCCGCCTAGCAGCTCGATGGCGCGCTGGCCGTCAAGATGCCGCTCTTGGTCGAAGGTGTCCGCGCCGAGGGCGGCGTGCTTGGCCGCCTCGATGTCCTCCTCGGGAAAGCGCCGCGCCCGCCGCGCCTGGCCGAGAAACTCCCGGTACAAGGTGGTGAACAGCCAGGTCTTGGCCTTGCTGCGGTCCTCTAGCTGATGGCCCTTCTCCGCCCAGGTGCAGAATGTCTGTTGGACGAGGTCCGCCGCGCGGTCCGGATCCTTCGTTAGTGAAAGACCGAAGCGAAACAACGCCTGATAGTGCGAATCAACTAGTGTCTCGAATTCTCCCATCTGTGGTGTAAGAAACCAAGCCAGCCGGGCTTATTCCATTTGTTTTCGCAATAAACCGCCACCGCGCAGCACGCCCCGATTGGCCAGAACCATGAAACCAACCCTTTTTTGCGCTGCGGCGCTGCTTGTTGGGCCGGCCTTGGCCGGCGAGATCGGCGTCGTGCGCGATGGCGCCAGCGCCACGGTGACGGCCGGCGGCAAACCGTTCACGACCCTCTGCACGGACGGGCGGTTCCCCTATCTCTATCCATTGTTGGGTCCCGCGGGGGGCAACATCACCCGGCACTTCCCGATGAAAACCGGGGTGGCCGACGAGCCGACCGACCACCCGCACCACCGCTCGTGCTGGGTCGCCCATGGGAACGTCAACGGGGTGGACTTCTGGCAGGGGGACGGCCGGATTGTCCTGCAGGAGATCCTCAGCGCCCAAGGAGGTGCGCAGGCGGGCGTGCTCAAGCTCGCTCTGGCGTGGAAGACCAAGGAGGACGCAACGCTCCTCGCCGAGACGCGCACCTACACGTTTTCCGAGCCCGACGCGCAAACCCGGGTGCTGCTCATCGATTGCGAGTTCAAGGCCGTCGCCGACGAAGTGACCTTCGGCGACACCAAGGAGGGGACGTTTGCGCTGCGGCTAACACCAAGCCTGCAGCTAACCGGCAAGGGGGCCAAGGGCACCCTAATTAACAGCGCGGGGGATCGCGACGCCAAGGTCTGGGGCAGGCCGGCGAGTTGGGTGGCCATTTCGGGACCCGACGCCCAGGGCCGCCCGCTGGTCGTCACCATGGCCGACCATCCGCAGAACCCGCGCCACCCGACGTGGTGGCATGCCCGCGACTATGGGCTTTTCGCCGCCAATCCCTTCGGCCAGCATGATTTCGACAAGGGCAAGCCGGCCGGGTCGGGCGACCTGAAAATGGCCAAGGGCGAGATTCTGCGCTTCCGCCACCGCGTCGTCATTTTTGCCGGTTCTCCCGCCAACACCGATCTTGCCAAGCTCGCCGAGTGGCCAAACTAACCTCCCCAACAATCCCGATGGACCTCTCCCGCCGCCAGTTCCTCACGCACGCTGTGCTGACCGGCACGGCGCTCTCGTTTCCAACAGTTCTGCGGGCGCAGAGCGGCGCGGGGGAGATCCGCGTTGGCCTCATCGGGGTCAATGGCCGGGGCCACGCGCTGGCCGGCGAGCTGCTCAAGACCAAGGGCGCACGCCTCGCCGCGGTTTGCGACTGCGACGAGGCGGTGCTCAATCGGCGCGCCGACGAATATGCCAAGAGCGGGGCGCAGCTGACGAAGTTCAGTGACTTCCGCAAGCTGTGCGAGTCCAAGGAGATCGATGCGGTGGTGATTGCCACGCCTAACCACACCCACTGCCTGATAGCCATCACCGCGGCGGCCAACGGCAAACACGTTTACGTGGAAAAGCCGGTGTCCCATAACCTCTGGGAGGGGCGCAAGCTCGCGGAGGCCCAGGAGAAGTTCAAGGTGGTCATCCAAAGCGGGTTCCAACGCCGCTCGGAGGTGGCCTGGCATGACGCCTTCGCTTGGCTCCAACAGGGCGAGCTGGGCAAGCTGGTCCTTGCCCGCGGGGTCTGCTACAAGCCGCGCCAGTCGATCGGCTCGGTGGGTATGCCAACAAGCCCGCCGCCAAGCGTCGACTACGACCTCTGGTCGGGCCCGCGCAAGCCGGTGCCGGTGCCGCGCAAACAGTTCCACTATGACTGGCATTGGCAGTTTGATTGGGGCAATGGCGATCTGGGCAACCAGGGGCCCCACCAGTTAGACGTCTGCCGCTGGGCGATGGGCGATCCGGAGCTGCCAACCCGCGTCAGCAGTTTTGGCGGCCGCCTGGGCTATCAGGATGACGGCGACTGGGCTAACACCCAGGTCCTGTTTCTGGAGGGCGGCATGGTGCCGATCATCTTCGAGGTCCGCGGCCTGCCGCAGAAGGGCATGGACTACAAGGGCGGCATGGACCGCTTCAAGGGCCAGGATGTCGGCAATGTGATCGAGTACGAGGGTGGCTGGCTGGCCGGCGGACACTCGGCCGGGTGCCGCGCCTTTGACAAGGACGGCAAGGAGCTCAAGGCGTTCAGCGGCGGCGGCAGCCACATGGGCAACTTCATCGAGGCGATCGTAAACGGCAAGCAGCCCGCCATGCGCGCCGCGGAATCCGGCCATCGTTCATCCGCCCTTGCCCACCTCGGCAATATCTCCTGGCGCCTTGGCAAGCACGCCAGCCCGGAGGAAATCTCCGCCGCGACGACCACCCCGGCGGCCGCCGAGACCTGGGAGCGCGTGCGCGCGCACCTGGCAGCCAACGGCGTCGACCTGGCCAAGACGCCCCTGACCCTGGGGCCGACGCTCACCTTTGATCCGGCCGCGGAAAAATTCACCGGCGGGCTCGCGGAAAAGGCCAACAGCCTGCTCAAGGGCGAGTACCGCGAGGGCTTCACCCTGCCTAACGCCTGACGCCCGAGCCTAACACCCGAGCCGGCGGCCGCTAGGTCCGGCGCGTCCAGCGCGAGACCTGGGCGCGGGTCCACTGGAACTTGCGGGCAGTCTCGCGGATCAGGAATGGCTCGTCGCCATGGGCGGCGAGCTCAAACGAGCCGCCGAGGGAGTCCACCAGCCAGTCAAGCGTGGCACCCGCGGGCCATTTTGGCCGCGGGGTGAAGTCCTCGAGCCAAGTGCATGGCGTGGCGAGCACAAGTTCGCCGCCGGGGCTAACAAGCGCTGGCAGCCGCTCCAACAAGCGCGCCGGCTCGCTGAGGCGGCAAAGCAGGTTGGCCGCATGGACGCGATCGAAGGCCCCGAGGTCCGCCCGCAGGGCCATCGCATCGCCCACCTCGAAGGCGACTTTCCCGGGGTCGATCCCCGCGGGCAGGCCAAGCTCCAAGACCGTCGACTGGCATCCCTCATCCTGCCGCTCAATACGAACAGGGCCGCTGCCCACTTGCCGGGCGGCCTCGATGAAGCCGCGGGAAAAATCGATCCCACAGGTGAAGCCGCTGGTGCGGGAAAGCTCATAGCTGGAGCGCCCGACCGCGCAGCCGAGATCCAGCGAGCGGTTGACGTTTCCCGGGGAGAACCACGCAGCGGTGCGGGTCGGGAACTCCAGGGCGGCGGCCATGCCGGCGGGCGCGTCGGGCGGCAGGATCTCGCCACCCTTGCCGTAGTGAAACAGAAGATACTCCGCGATCAGGCGCGGCGTCTCGTAGATGTTCTCGCTCAATGAATCGGTGTCTCCCCTGGTTTTGCCGCCCCCGCGTCGAGGAAGAAGTCAGCGTCGTCGTGCTTGGGGACCGGAAAATTCACAATCTTCATTTTCCCCAGCACCCGGTGGCGGCATCCGGGCTTGATCATCACCGTGCTCAGCGGCTTGACGGCCACCATTTCACCGTCCAGCTCAAGGAAGCCATTGCCTTCCAATACCAAATAAAACTCGGTGGTCTTCTTGTGGTAATGGGTGGTCGCCTCGTCCCGGGTGTCCAAATAATGGGCCGACGCCGGGGAATCGGGAATGTCCACGAAGGCCCGACGGGTCGTTCCACAGCAGCAGTCAACCGGGGTAACCTCGCTAAATTCAACGTGATGGAAGCGCTTCATGCGCCTCTTTGTTGCATTCAAATCGCCCCGAGGCAAGTGCCTGCATCAAATACCGCGATGGGCGGAAATGCTCGATAAGGACCTCCGACTGGCCTCCGCGGCGCATGCGGACCTGGGAGATGTCGAAGTTGGGGGTCTTGTGGGGAGCAAAGAGGATG
>JBILQA010000195.1:0-5861 GCA_044373535.1 Akkermansiaceae bacterium
TGTCGTCGTGGGTGCTATTCTCGTGCTTTTTAAACATTCCCGGGACGATGTCGCCGCCGAGATGGTCATCGCGGCCGGTGGCCAAGTGGCAGGTGCCGAGGACTTTCTCATCCTGGATGTCGGAGAAGGAAACCGGCAGCACCTGGGTGCCGAAGCCAAGCTCGCCGAGGGTGCCGGTCATCGGATCATCGGCAAGCCGCCGGTTGTGGGCCTCGATGGTGGCCGGGTTGCCGGCAATCAAGGTGGAGCGCACAATGCTGCGGTTCTCGACGTCAAGCACCCCGAGGGTGCCGTCCTCGTACTTCATCGGAAACTGGCCGCGCGCGTCGTGGGGGACAAAATACACCTCACCGGCGGGCAGGTTGGCGACGTCGGGGGAGCGCCCGTGGCACAGGCCATGGGACTTTTGCGCCTCCTGGCCGCCGAGGCCAAGCCATGCGGTGAGCACCCGGCCGTCCTCGAGGGCGAAATCGATCTCAATGTCGTCCGCGCCGGTGAGTGCCAGGCGCAAGCGCTCGGCGTCGGCGGAAACCTCGCGGTAGTCGACCGCCAGGCCGGAGTTGAGGATCACCTCGTTGAGCCCGTGCATGGTCGCGCCGCGGAAGCCGAACTGCTTGCATTTGGCGGTCAGCGGAGCGGTTGCCGAGATCGTCGAGAGGCACAGGATGATGTCAAAGTGCGGGTAAATATCGCGGTCCAGGGAAAGCTTGTTGCCCTGGGTGTCCCAAACGTCGTCCTCCAAATCCAGATTGGACCCGTGGGTACTGCGGTAGGCAAACATCTCCCCGCCATTCATCCCGAGCGCGGCAAGCCCGCCGTCGCGCAGCGGCTCGTAGAAATATCGGTGGGCGCGCTTCTGAACGTCGTAGCCCGGCCGCTCAAGGTAGGCGAAATCCTTGATGAGCCCCGCGGGCTCGTCGAAATCCGTCAACAGACACACCCGGCAACCCGCAGTGGGCTCAAACACCGTGGCGAGAAGACTCACCGGATCAAACGGCGGAAAGATCCGCTTCTCCGGGGCGAGAAGAATCTCATCAGCAAGGTAGGCGGGAAGGCCGGCCGGAGCCGCTAGGGCGATGTTGGGCATGCCGGGGAAGGTAAAATTAGATTCCGCCTGTGCAAGCGGAACTTCCCTCCGGCGGGAAATCAATCCTCGCCGTCAATCCTGGTCGCCGCCGAGCTCAAGGTCCCGGCTGCGCATCTCCTCAAGCACCGAGGACATGTCCTGGAGCTGATCCCAGACGGCGCGCACGACAAACATCGGCGCCCCGGCGCGCACCGCGAGCGCCAGGCAGTCGCTTGGCCGCGCGTCAAGTTCGACGATTTTGCGCTCCATGACCTCGTTTTGCGCCTCGAGGATGAGCCGCGCGAAGTAAATGTCGTTCTCCACCCGGATGATGACCACGCGCGTAAGTTTGGCGCCGAAGGCCTCCAACACGTGGTGGAACAAGTCGTGGGTCAGCGGCCGCGGCGGCGATCCGCCGGTCATGGCCATGTTGATGGCCGCGCCGATGGCCGGATCGATGTAGAAAACGATCACCTTTTCGCCATCGCCAAGAAACACCGCACACCCGGCCTGGGTGGGCAGGAGCGCGACGGGTTCCACCCTCACCAGATCAGCCATGGCTAACGTTTGTCCCGCGGCGCGGAATTCTCAAACCCGAAATCCTCAAACTGGCCGCTCGCGGTACTTGCGCGCCACGCCGACGTACTTCTCGGCCCAGTAGCGCACCTTCCCCTGCTCGCTGGCGTCGAGGGTGCGCACAACGCGCGCAGGGCTGCCGAGAACCAGCGATCCGGGCGGGATGTGGGTCCCGCCGGTGATCAACGCGCCCGCGCCAATGACTGAGCGTGAGCCGATCACCGCGCCATCCAGGATGATCGCGCCCATCCCGACGAGCACCTCGTCGCCAATCTCACAGGCGTGGACAACCGCCGAGTGGCCAACGGTCACCCAGTCGCCAATGCGGCAGCCGAAGTCGTCGGCCAGGTGGACGACCACGTTGTCCTGAATGTTGGAATGTGCGCCGATCGAGATGGCATTGATGTCGCCCCGCAGCGTCGCATGGTACCAGACACTGGAGTTCTCGCCGATGCTGACGCGGCCGATGACGTCCGCGCTTGCCGCGATGAAGGCGCTGGGATGGATCTGCGGCAGGACCCCGTCGAATGCTTCGATTGCCATGGGGCGGAGCTTAGCGGCGGACGAGCGTTCCGGCCAGCCCCTTGCGCATCGGGAGCTCGCGTTTTGCGCCAAACGTGCAAGGATGCCTGCCTGCGCCATGAGAATCCTCGCCTTTTTGCCGGTTTTATTCCTTTCGCTGAGTGCCCATGCGTCCCCGGAGGTGACCTCCTTCATTCGCGTCGACGAGGATGCCGCCGCGGCGCGACTGCAAACCGCCGTCACTCGCTACACCCGCGAGGGTGTTACCCTTGACCTCATTGGCGCGGTCCATATCGCCGACAAGGCCTACTACGAAATCCTCAACCAGCGCTTCGCCACCTACGACGCGCTCCTCTTTGAAATGGTTGGCGGCAGCAAGGACGCCCAACCCAAACCCGCAGCGCCAAGCGACACCGCGCCCCCCCCCGAGGGTGCCGCCAAGGATCCAGCCGACGGCCTGCGCACGATCTACGCCATGGTTGGACGCATGCTGAAGTTGGAAAACCAGATCGCCATCATCGACTACTCGCCCGCCCACTTTGTCCACGCCGACCTCTCCCTTGCCGAATTCCAGCAACTGCAAAAGAAGCGCGGCGAATCGGTGCTGGGCTTCGCCATGCAGGCCGGCAAGGCCGCTCCCGCGCGCAACGAACCCGACACGCGCCGCCTCATGATGGCCATGCTCGCCGGCAATTCCAATACTCTCAAACTCGAACTCATCCACTCGCTCGGCGCCGGCGACGACCAGATCCGCGCCTTTGCCGGCGAGAGCGTCATCATCGGCGATCGCAACGCCAAGGTCGTCGAGGTGCTCGACGCACAGCTCAAGGCGGGCAAAAAAAACCTCGGCATCTTCTACGGCGCCGCCCATTTCCCCGACCTCGAACAACGCCTCACTAACAATGGCTGGAAGCTGGTTAGCCAGGAGTGGCTCAGCGCCTGGGACGTCGCCAAGCCCACTCCCAAGCCGGACGCAGCTCCCAAGCCGGACGCAGCCGCGCCCGACCCCGCCTGAGGGCCGTGGGTGAGTTAGAACGAATTGAGCTTGAGCCATGCGACCACGGCTGCGGCGACCGCCTCGCGGCAATGCTCAAAGGAATGGTCGCCGCCGCGGATGATGACGCGGTGCTTGGGCTCGCGCGCAACCGCGAAGGCCGCGTCGGTGTCCTCCAGGGGAACCAGGTCATCCGCGTCACCATGGACAAAAAGCCAGGGTGCGCGCACCTCGCGTGCCGCGGCCAGCGTGTCACCCAGAGCCAGCAGGTCATCCTTGAATGCCTGCGACAACGGCAGCTGCGCGTCATCCCACATCACCGCACGGCCCGGCTCCAAGGAACCAAATTCGCGCTGATAGAACTCCCGCGCGCGCACCATTCCGGCAAGACTCACCAGCAGGTCGATCCGCTCGTCGCGCGCCGCCACCAGCGTGCCGACCGCCGCGCCCATGCTGTGGCCAACATAGGCGATGCGCCGCGGCCCCTTCAGCTGGTCTAACACCGCAGTCAGGTCGTCGGCTTCCTTGCTGATGGTGGCGTGCTCAAAGCGGCCCTGGGAGTCGCCATTGCCGGCAAACGACAGGCGTAGGCACGGGTAGCCGCAGCGGGAGAGTTCCTCGGCGAGGTGCACGAGCAGCGGACGGTCCTTGTTGGCGCTGAGCCCGTGGCCGAGCACGACGAGCGCATCGTGGCGCGCGCCCGGATGGAAGGCGAAGTCGAGGCGCTCGCCGGCGGCGTTTCTGAGGGTGGCATCCATGGTTAGAGCCCCTCGCCCTGGCGGTTGAGGAAAGTCAGCTCAGCGACCGCGGACTTGTCGAGGTGCCCCAGGCCCATCTCGATAAGGCGTTCATACTGTGCCTGCGCGGCCCAGGAGAGCGGGACATCCACGCCCGCGCTTTCGGCCAGGTCGTTGGCAATCGCGCTGTCCTTGGCGGCATGCTCGGCGGAGAAGAAGCACTCGTGCTCGCGCGTGATCATGTCGAGGGCATCGGTCTCCAACACCCTGGAGGCGGCGCCGGTCTGGGAGAAGACCTCGCGCAGCATGTCGAGGTCGTGGTTGAGTGCGGCACCAAGCGCGAGTCCTTCGGCGAGGGCGGCAGTGTTGATGTTCATGACCATGTTGACGAGCGCCTTGACCTCGGCGGCGCGGCCGGCCGCACCGACGTAGCGCGGCGCGGTGGATAAATCCAACAACAGCGGCTTGAGCTCCTCGAAGTCCTCGCGCCGGCCGCCAACCATCAGATAGAGCGAGCCCTCACGCGCTTGGGTGATGCTTGACGCCATGCACGCCTCCAGAACACGCCCGCCGGCCGCCTCAACCTCCTCGGCGAGCATCACGTGGGTTTCCGGCGAGACCGTCGCGCAGTTGAGGAAAACCCGGCCCTCCGCGTGGGCTAGCAGCGAGTCGCCGTCCAGCCCGTAGATCTCCTGCATGGCGTCGTCGTCGCTCACCACCGTGATGACCACCTCGGCGGCGGCGGACACCTCCGCCAGGGTGGGCGCGACCGGCGCGCCAAGCTCGCGCCCAAGGGCGGCGGCCGCCACGGCATCAAGGTCATACAGGGCAACAAGCTCATGGCCGCGCTGCTTGAGACGCCGCGCCATGTTAGCCCCCATGCGGCCGGTTCCAACAATGCCAATTTTCATGGCCAGACCTGAGCACCAATTGGCGCGGCGCGCACGGGAAAAAGCCGCGCGGCGCGCGCGGCACAAGATCGATTGCCCTTTACGCGGGGCGGATTAGCGGGCATCTGCGCGGCATGCTTGCCGTTCCCGCCGCCGTGCTTTTTGATTTTGACGGCGTGCTGGTCGACACCGAGTGGGCCATCTACTCGGCCTGGCACGACCTGTTCCGCGCCCATGGCCACCCGCTACCGCTGGAACTCTACAACCGCTGCATCGGCTCGGACTTTGCCACCTGGTCGCCCAAAACCCACCTCGAGGAGCTCACCGGCGCCGCCTTCGACTGGCACCAACTCGATGCCCTGCGCCAGGACCTGATCGAGGCGGAGCTCAAGGATGCCGGGCCGATGGCGGGTGTGCTCGACCTGTTAGCCGCGCTGCAGCACGCCGGCATCCCCCGCGCGGTGGTCTCCAGCTCGTCCCACCGCTGGGTCGACGGCTGGCTCGAAAAACTTGGCCTCAGCGCCCATTTCACCACCGTCGTCTGCCGCGGCGACGCCCCGCGGATCAAACCGGCACCGGACCTCTACCAGGAAGCCGCCCGCCGCCTCGCCCTGGACCCCGCCACCTGCCTCGTCATCGAGGATTCCCTCAATGGCGTGCGCGCCGCCAAGGCCGCCGGCATGCCGGTCTTCGCCGTGCCTAACCGCGTCACCGCCTGCCTCGACTTCTCCCTCGCCGACGCCACCCTCGAGACACTCGCGGCATTTCCCGCTGCGCTGTTGGGATAGGACGGATAGGGCGGAGCTGCTAGGAACCCAAGCTGAAGATTCCAGCGCGGACCGGGCTCACAACCCGGCCGGATGGCGCACGACGGTGCCGCGGGGGACCCTGCGGGTTTCCGGCTTCCAGCGCGGCCCTTGGTTGCCGCTGCCGCCGGTGTCGAGGCGCAGCCCGGCGATGGTGAGGAAGACATGGCCCTTGCGCGCATAGACGCTGATCCATTTCCCGTAGCCGGTCTTGCCGTAATGCATGAAGGCGGTGGATGTCATCGAGCCGCGCAGCACGCCCGCCTCGCG
>JBILQA010000352.1:0-3164 GCA_044373535.1 Akkermansiaceae bacterium
GATCTGTTGGACCCGGATGATTTCAACGAACAGTTAATCAAGAAGGGCGCCGAGGGGGCCGGCAAAAACGGGGTGCTTGAGGGCTTCACGAGCATCGACGACATGCTCAACCTGCCCGGCAACGCGCTGACCAACACCAAGGGGATGATCGGCAGTGACCTGTTGTTTGACTACAACAGCCCGGTGCTGCGCGAGAGTGCCAAGGTCAGTTTGATGAAAGTGGCCTTGCTCTTGGACCGCAACCCCGAGCTGTTCTGCCTCATTGACGGCCACACGGATTTGTTTGGCGGTGACGAGTTCAACCTGGATTTGTCGCGCAAGCGCGCGGAGGCGGTGCGCGGGTACTTGGTTGGAACCTTGAGGTTTGAGTCGGCGCGCATCGTCGTCCGGGGGCGCGGCAAGGCCGAGCCGCTGGTGAAGACCGGTAGTGTGGACGAGCAGGCGCTCAACCGCCGGGTTGAAATCAAGATGCGGAGCCAGTTGCCCAGCGATGAGCCACTGTTGGTCAAGCCGCGGCGCACGCCAACGGCGGCCGAGCTGGGGACTCCGCCGGTGGCCAAGCCGGTCACCGAGCCGGTCGGCGAGGTGCCGCGGGAAATCCCGCCGGTGGCGCCGGTGCTTGCGCCGCAACCGCGACGTGCGTTGCCGGTGGAAGAGCCTGCGCCGCTGCGGGCGCAGCCGGTCGAGGAGGCCGCACCATTGCGGGCGCAGCCCGTGGAGGAGGCGCGGCCTGCCCGAGCGCTCAGGGTTGAGGAAGAACCGGCGCGGGCGCTGCCAGTCGATGAACCACCCGCCGCGCGGGCATTGCCGGTGGACGAGGAGGAACCGTGAATGCCAGCACAGTGAGTTTGGCGGGGGGGCCAGTGAGTTGCCTTCCGCCCGTGGCGGCGGCGCAGTGGTTGTTGGCCTTTGACTTTGATGAGACGCTGCACGACCGGCACGACCAGCCGACTGTGGGGCGGGAGTTTTTTGCCGCGGTGCGGCGTTTGCGTGAGGAGCACGCCGCAGTGTGGGGGATCAACACGGGTCGCTCGCTGGAATATCTGGTAGAGGGACTCCTCGAGACGCAAGCGTGCTTCCTGCCGGACTTTGTGGTCGCGCGCGAGCGGGAGATCTGGGTGCCCGCCGCCGACGGTGGTTGGCAGCCGTTAGGCGACTGGAACGCGCGCTGTGAAAGCGAGCACGGGGCGATGTTCGAACAGTCGCGCGAGTTCCTGATGGAGATGCGCGGCTTTGTGGAAAGCCAGACGAGCGCGCGTTGGATCGAGGAGGTTGGTGATCCGGCCGGCGTGATTGCCACCCACGTGAGCGAGATTGAGGCAATCTGTGCGCACATGGAAATCCACGGCCACCGCGAGCCGGACCTCGCCTACCAGCGCAACACGATCTACCTGCGGTTCTGCCACCGCGACTACCACAAGGGCTCGGCCTTGCTCGAGGTGGCGCGCTCCCTGCAGTTAGGCCCGCGGCAGACCTTTGCGATGGGCGACGGCCACAACGACATGGGCATGCTGTGCCGCAGCGTGGCCGGCATGATTGCCTGCCCGGCCAATGCCATTCCTGAGGTGCGCCAGCGGGTTTCCTCCCAAGGTGGCTATGTTGCCAGCGCCAGCCACAGCCGCGGGGCGGTTGAGGCGCTCGGCTGGGCGTTTGGTGATCGGGCGGGATTTGCGTCGCAGTCAACCACGTGTGAGTGAACATGCTGACGAGGCATGAAAGGGCCGTGGTTCTCACGGCGGGTTGACAGTGCGATGCCCGAGTGGGAGGCTTCCACACGGTGAACATTGGCCAAATTGAAGAAGCTGCCCATCGTGGGTTTCCCTTCTCGATGAAGGTCGCCGACGGCGATCGCTACGATGTGCCGCATCGGGATTACCTCTTCCTTCCACCAAAGGAATCCCTGAGGCGCAGGATTTGGTTCGGTGTTGCCGTTGATCACCATCACCAGCCTGACCTACCAGGTTGACGCCGGCAACCCCTAGAGGAGGCGCGGGGGCTGCCCGGGGGTCCATGCTCCGTGACGTGACGCCCCTCCCGGCTCCCGACATGGCCAGCAGCAGGGGAGGCGCTTGCGCTGCGGCTGCCTGGAAGGTGGGGCCGTTTGGGTGTTAGAGGGTATAGGGAAACCTCACTTGTGGATTGTGGTGGGGAAAGTCGCGGGTGTTGCGGGTTACGAGGATGCATCCCTCCACCTCGGCGCTGGCCAGCACCACGGCGTCGGGCAACTTCAGGCGCAGGGTCGTGCGCAGTTCCACCGCCCGGCGCGCCACATCCTCGGAAAGTTCGACGCGTTTGAGGCTGCGCAGAAGCCCGTCGACGGCCATGTGTTCGGCTGGATTGCGGGCGCCGCAGTGGAGTTCCATGAAGGAGATGATCGAGTAATGCGGCTGCCGGTAGCGGGAAAGTTCCTCACGCGCCTGTGGGAGCCCTTGGAGGAAGTCGATCAACACGTCGCTATCGATGATGGCCTTCATGGTTGAATGGACTGATCCCACTCGCCGCGCAGCTCATCGACCCATCCGCGGCTGTCTGTCTGTCGGTCCCAAGCGCCGAATGTAAGCTCCCGTCCCGCCGGAATCTGTGAAGCCAGCAGCGCATCCACTGCCCGTCGGATCGCCTCGGCCCGCGAAATCTGCTCCCGCTCGCAGAGCTCACTGAGCGCGGCAATCTGCTGCGCGGGTAAATCCACGATCGTTCTCATGATGACGTCATCATGCACCATATTCGGGTGAAGTCAAGCGGGCGCGGGTACTCCTGAGGGTGGATCCGGGGGCGATGCCGGCAATGGCTCTGGGCGCCGCTGCTGGGTCTAGGGGGGCCTTCGGCGCGCCCTAGCGAGAAGGTTTCTTCGGATGGGTCAAATTCAGGAGTGATTCCCAGAACAGAAACTTCGGTTCGCTGAGCTCGCAGGTGGAGGTGCGGGTGATGCGATCCTGTTGGAAGATGTTGGGGGCGGGGGTGGAGATGGTGCCGGGGAACATCCATTGGTGAACATAGCCTTGGACGCTCGTGATGGTGTGATCAAGGACGCCATCGAAATCCTCATCCCATCTCAGCACGGTGGAGATTTGACCTCGGCCCTGGATGAGATCCGCGATTCCGTCGCCGTTGCGGTCAAAGTAGTCTTCCGTCTCAAGCTGAGCCTCTTCAAACACGCCATCGGC
>JBILQA010000058.1:0-10749 GCA_044373535.1 Akkermansiaceae bacterium
ATCGCCGCAGGTGTGAAGAAGCACAAGAAGGTCCAGATCATTGGATTTGGCACCTTTGAAGTGAAGAAGCGCGCCGCCCGTATGGGCCGCAACCCGAAGACCGGTGAGTCCATGAAGATCGGCGCTTCCAAGAGCGTTGGCTTCAAGCCGTCCTCGACGCTGAAAGCCTCCCTGTAAGGCTTTTCTGCTCGCGGATACTTACCTGTAATCGAAACGTTTCAAAAAGCTCCGGCATCATCGCCGGGGCTTTTTTGTTTTCCACGGGCGAGCGTGGCGGGTGTGCGGCGCAACCGGTCAGGCGCCGGGCGCGGAGACTTTGCGGCACCACGTCTCGTGTTCGTCCTCGCCGCGAAGGATGAGGAAGCCCGCCTCGATCCAGGCGGTGAGCGCTGAGTGCTGGCGGTCGAGGAGGATGCCCTGCGGCCCAAGCTGATAGGAGTGGAAGTCCATCGGCGCGTGGGTGCCACGCTCAATCCACAGGGTTCCCGCGACGGGGAAGTGGTAGCGCTCGGAGCCGGGCGCGTGGCCGTCGCGCTCGGAGCCGGCGGACTCCCACAGGCCTGCTAGATCGGCATGGCTAAGGGCGTTGGGCGCGGCGGCGGGGTGGATCATTGTTTTTTCTACTCGATTGTACAAGCCGGTGACAAGTACACAGGGCGCCCATGAAGCCGCGTATCAAACTTGCCGAGGCGCTCAGCGCCCAAGGAGAAGCCATCGAGTTGTATGCGCATGACGAGAGTTTTCTGATGCACTGGCATGGCAGCCGGCTGCTGACCAACGCGACGCGCGACGTTGAAGCGGCGCTCGCCGGGCTTGGGTGTTCGCCGTTTCGCTCGGTGGGCCAGCCACGGATCCTGATCGCAGGACTTGGCTTGGGGCACCTTGCGGCGGGGGCGCTCGCGGCGCTGAGCCAGAAGCGCGGGCAGTTTGTGGTGGCGGAGGCAACCGCGGCGGTGGTCGATTGGAACCGCGGAGTGCTCGACGCGCTGCACCCGGGGATGATGGACGACAAGCGGCTGAGCGTGGAGAACCGCCCCGTGGAGCAGGTATTGGCCAGGGAGCACGGCGCCTGGCACGCGATCCTTGTGCACCTGGACCTCGCACCGCCGCCGCGCAGCGGCAAGGGCGAGCACCTGCTCGCCAGCCTGCAGGACCTGCGCCTGGCCGCCGCGGCACTCAAGGACGGCGGCCTGCTCACGCTGGGCGCCGCGCGCCGGATGCCGGGCCTGACGCGCAAGCTCGTCACGGCGGGCTTCTCGGTGGCCGAGCACGAGATCCCCCTGTCTAGCAGCAGCAAGCGGCCGCGCTTCCACCACGTCTGGCTGGCCCGCCGCGGGGTCTACGCAAAGACCCAGCCGGCCGGTTAGGGTTTGCGGTTTGCTTTTTCCCGCCAGCCGCTAGTGTCGCCCAACATTTTATGAAAGCCCCTGCCCTGCTGCTTCCCTTGTTGATTGGTCCATGGCTCAGCGCGGCGGCGCGGGACCTCACGGTGGAGGCCGCCGGGCCATTCGCGGTCGAGGTTGAGTTGGAGGCGCTGGTGGTGCCTGGCGAGGCGGTGGCCTACGCGGTTGGGCCGCTGAGCGCGGCGCCGTGGAGCGTTGAGCAGATCGTGGCGCACGGCAGCCGGGTGAAAAAGGGCGAGACGATCCTGCGCGTCGAGACGCGCGAGCTCGATGTCGAGCTCGGCAAGCAGCGGGTGGATGCGAAGATGCGCGAGCTGGCGCTGGCCAAGGCGACCAAGGAGCTAGCCGCCATGGAGCTTGAGGTGCGCGCCGACTTGGCAGCGGCCCAGCGCAAGGCGGCGCGGGCCAAGGAGGACCTCGAGTACTTCAGCAAGGTCGGCCGGGAAGCAACCCGGGCCAACGCCGCACAGAGCGTCATTGCTTTTGAACAGCGGTTGGCAGCGACTCAGGAGGAGCTGACCCAGCTTGAGGCGATGTACAAAGCCGATGACGTCACCGAGGACACCGAGGAGATCATCCTCAAGCGCCAGCGCGACGACCTGAGCAACGCCCAGTTTGCCCTGGCCCAGGCCAAGCTGAAGGCCAAGGAGGTTTTCGATACCGTGTTGCCGCGCCAGGACGAGGACTACAAGGAGGCGGTGCTGCGCGGCGACTTCCAGCTTGCCGAAGCAAACGAGAACCTCCCGCGGGCCCTTGAAATGAAGCGCCACGAACTGGCCAAGGCCCGCGACGCCGCCGCCGAGGCCGATCGCCAACTCGCCAACCTGGAGGCCGATCGCAAGGCCATGTCCTTCACCGCCCCGGTCGATGGAGTTCTCTACTACGGCGAATTCGCCAACGGCAGCTGGAACGGCGCGGAGATGGTCAAAGGCCTTGTCCGCGGCGCCAAACTCCCGCCCCACCGCGTCTTCGCCACCCTCGTGCCCAACGCCAGCAAACCGCGCCTCGCCGTGCGCCTCACCGAGGAGCAAATCGGCTCCCTGAGCGCGAAGTCCACCGGTACAGCCGCTCTGGCGGCCCAGCCTAACATTGTTTTCGGCGTCGCGGCGCGCACGCTCTCCGCCTATCCGGATGGCGACGGCCGCTATCTGCTAGAGCTTGACCCGCAGGTGCCCGAGGGATTGCAGGCGGTAGCGGCGATGAAGGCCAAGGTGGTCATGCAAGCCTATCAGACGGAGAAGGCGCTGCTGTTGCCAAAGGAGGCTATCACCCGTGATGGCGCAGGCGTGGCGCACGTGGCATTGCGCCTCGCTAACGGTAGTGTCGAGAAGCGTGTCGTGCGCGTTGGCCATGAGCACAAGGGCCACCTGGAAATCCTCAGCGGACTGGAAGCAGGGCAAGTGGTGGTCATCGGCAGCGAGGAGAAGCCATCATGAAGCTGCTGCTTGTGCGCCGCCTCCTCCGCGCCGCGGTCGGCGGGCTGCTGGGGCTCAGCGTGCTGAGCGCGCAGGATGAGCCCGCGCCAAGCGCCGGCCATGAGCACGCGGCGGCCGCGCCGGCAAGCCCCCAGGAGGCGATGCGCCGCGGGGTGGACTTCCTCGTCGGCAGCCAAAACGCTAACGGTTCGTGGGGCGGCCCAACCAACACCAAGGGGATCAACATCTACGCCCCGGTTCCTGGCGCCCACCACGCGTTCCGCGCGGGCACCACCGGCTTGGCCATTGCCGGATTGGTCAAAAGCAAGGATGAACGCCCGGAGGTGCTCGCCGCCATCAGCAAGGCCGAAGCTTGGTTACTCGCCGAGCTGCCAACCCTGCGCCGGGCCGATGCGACGACCACCTACAACGTCTGGGGCCACGCCTACGGCCTGCGCGCCCTCACCGCCCTTGCCCTGCGCCACCCCGCGGGCGACGAGCGCACCCGCTACCGCGACGCGGCCCAACAACAAGTCGAGCTGCTATCGCGCTATGCGGACATCAACGGCGGCTGGGGCTATCTGCACCTGGAGCTTCCCACCAAGCAGCCGTCGGGCATGCCGACCTCATTCACGACTGCCACGGTTCTGCTAGCCATGCACGAGGCGCGGGAGGCGCTTGGCGTGAAGCTGGACGAGGCGGTCGTGGCGCGGGCGCTGCGCGGCATCGAGATGCAGAAAAATCCGGACTTTTCCTACGCTTATGCGTTTCCGCACCGGATGCGGCCGCGCGCGCCAATCAACCGCCCCGCCGGCTCGCTGGCACGCTCACAGGCCTGCAACGCGGCCCTGCGCGCGTTTGAGCCCACGGCGGTCCCCGACGCGGTGCTGCGCGAGTGGTTGACCCGCTTCCTTGAGCGCGAGGGATTCCTGTCCATGGCGCGGAAACGCCCAATCCCCCACGACATCCACTTCTCCATCTCGGGGTACTTCTACTACTACGGGATCTTCTACTTCACCGAGTCGCTTGCCCTCCTGCCGCAAGCCGAGCGCCCCGCCTACGCCGCACGCCTGGCCACCTTGATTGCCTCGCGCCAGGAATCCGATGGGTCGTGGTGGGACTATCCGCTCTACGACTATCACAAGCCGTATGGAACCGGTTATGCATTGTTAGCCCTTGCGGCGTGCCGGCCCTAACACATCCGTGTGCTGCGCCTTGAGGGCCGCCGAGAGCTGCGGAGGCAAGTCCAAGCCGCCCCCCCAAAAACCAGCAAGGATTCAAAAATCGTCACCAACGCGGCATCGGCGGTGGGCCTTGAGCGCGGCCCAGAGGATGAGCGTGAAGGGCAGCCACCAGACGAGGTCGTTGGCCAACAGCAACCAGCCGGCGCGCAGCGGCAGCGAGCCGCCATGGACCGCCGCGGCAAACCCGAGCGGCCCGAAAAACTTCCCCAGCAGGCCAACAAAGATGATTGGCCAGTGGCGAAACGGGTTGGCCGCGGCAATGCCATAGCCGATGCCGTAGACCCCAACAATCATGCCGACCGTGCGCCAGATGTCCGGATAGAGCGGCGGCGCCATCCCCGAGAGGGCAAACCACTGGCCAGGCCAGAGCACCGCCCAGATGCCAAAGGCGATGTTGTAGATTGCGGCCGCCACCAAGACGCGGACCATCCAGCGCGGGGCCGCCGCGGCGACGCAGCCGCAGGAAGGACATCCGCGGGCGCTCATGCGTTGTTAGCCCTTTTGGCGGTTGCGCTGCAGGAACAAGTCGAGGCCGTCGACCAAGGCAATCCAGCTGGCCTCAATGATGCTGTCGGAGACGCCCACGGTGCCCCAGGTTTCCTCGCCGTCGGTTTGGGCAATGAGCACTCGGGTCTTGGCGGCCGTCGCCTCCTGGCCGTCGATGATGCGGACCTTGTAGTCGGTTAGGGTGACGCGCTGCAACTCGGGGAAGGCCGGCAAGAGCGCCGTGCGCAGCGCCTTGTCGAGCGCGTTGACCACCCCGTGGCCTTCCGCGACGGTGTAAACCGGCTCATCGTTGAGGAAGATCTTCACCGTCGCCTCGCACACGGGGGCGTGGCCGTCGCGGTACTGGCGGAAGCTCACGTGGTACTCCTTGAGCTCCCACGGCTTCTCATAGAGGCCCTTCTCGCGCCGGATGATCAGCTCGAGGCTGCCGCCGGCCGCCTCGTATGAGTAGCCGAGGCGCTCGCGCTCCTTGACCTCGTGGAGCACCGCCTTGGCCTCGTCGCTGCCCTTCTCGAGCGCCAGGCCAAGCTGCTCGGCCTTCATGAGGATGTTCGACTGGCCGCTCAGCTCTGAGACGAGGATGTACTGGATGTTGCCGACCTCCTCCGGGCGGATGTGCTCGTAGCTGCGGGCGAGTTTCTGCACGGCGTTGGCGTGCATGCCGCCCTTGTGGGCGAAGGCCGTTTGTCCAACAAATGCGGCACGGCGGAAGTGCGGGTTGTTGGAGACGTCGTCGACGAAGTACGAGAGCTCGCGCAGCTTGGTGAGGTCGGCGACGGCGCGCAGGCCCTTCTTGAGTTCAAGGATCGGGATGACGGAGGTCAGGTTGCAGTTGCCGGTGCGCTCGCCGTAACCGTTGATGGTCCCCTGCACCTGCATCGCGCCGGCTTCCACGGCGGCAATCGCGTTGGCCACCCCAAGCTCACAGTCGTTGTGGGTGTGGATGCCAAAGCACAGGGCGGGAAAGGCCTCCCTCACCACCGCGCAAATCTCCGTGACCTCGCTCGGCAGCGTGCCGCCATTCGTGTCGCACAGCACCAGACAGTCTGCGCCGCCCTCGGCCGCCGCCTGCAAGGTGGCCAGCGCATGGGCCGGGCTGTCCTTGTAGCCATCGAAAAAGTGCTCCGCGTCGTAGATGACCTCGCGCCCGGCCGCCTTGAGGTGGCGCACCGTGTCGCGGATCATCGCCTGGTTTTCCTCCACCGTGGTGCGCAGCACCTCGGTGACATGCATCTCCCAGCTCTTGCCGAAAATCGTGACCACCGGCGTGGCCGCGTCTAACAACAACTTGACCTGCGGGTCGTCCGCGACGGCCAGATCGGCCCGGCGGGTCGAGCCAAAGGCGGCGATCTTGGCGTTTTTCCAGACCCGCCCCTTGGCCGCCTCAAAGAACTCGACGTCCTTTGGGTTGGACCCGGGCCAGCCGCCTTCGATGTAGTCCACGCCAAAGGCATCCAAGCGCTCGGCAATGCGCATCTTGTCCAAGGCGGAGAGATGGAATCCCTCGCCCTGGGTGCCATCCCGCAGGGTGGTGTCGTAGATCCTAACAGCTTTCTGGTTCATGGTCACAACGCGCCGCAGGCTTAACCGCGCGGGGCGGCTGCCGCCAGCCTGAAATTATCCAACAAGCGTGGGGTTGCCGCCAACAACAAAGGCTAACCGGCGGCGGCGGCCTCGGCGCAGCGGATGCCGTCGATGGCGGCGCTGACGATGCCGCCGGCATATCCGGCGCCCTCACCGCAGGGGAACAGGCCGCGGACCTCGGGGTGTTGGAGGTCGTGGTCGTTGCGTGGGATGCGCAGCGGCGAGCTGGTGCGGGTTTCAAAGCCGACGAGCAGGGCATCGCGGGTGACGTAGCCGCGCATCTGGCGCCCAAACAGGGAGAGCCCGCGCTTCATGCGCCCAACAATCGCGTCGGGCAGAAGCTCGTCGAGGCGCGCCGGCTTGACGCCGGGGAAATAGCTTGTTTCGGGCAGGTTGGCCGAGAGCCGGCCGTTGAGGAAGTCCGTGACGCGCTGGCCGGGGGCGACCTGGCCGCCACCGCCGGCGGCCTTGGCGGTGCGCTCGAGGGCCTTCTGGTAGGCGATGCCGGCCAGCACGCCGTGCTCGGCGAGAAACCCGCGGGTGTCCTCGGGCTCGACGGTGACGACCATCCCGCTGTTGGCAAAGGGCGAGTCGCGCCGCGCCAGGCTCATGCCGTTGACGACCACCTCGTCGTTCTCGGTGGCCGCCGGCACGATGAAGCCGCCCGGACACATGCAAAACGAATGGACTCCCCTGCCATTGATCTTGGTCGCCAGCCGGTAGCTCGCCGCCGGCAGCAACCGCGAGCGCTCCTCGCCAAGCGGATAGTGGTACTGCAGGCTGTCGATGAGCGGCTGCGGGTGCTCGATGCGCACGCCCACCGCAAACGGCTTCTGCTCGAGCAGCACCGCGCGATTGGCCAACAATTGATAGATGTCGCGCGCCGAGTGACCCGTGGCGATGACCACCGCGTCACCCTCCACGCTGGTGCCGTCGGCCAGGACCACCCCGCGGGCGGTTCCCGCAGTGAGAATGAAATCCACCACCTTGGCGCCGAAGCGCACCTCGCCGCCGGCCTGGCGGATGGTGTCGCGCATGGCCATGACCACCTTGGGCAACAAGTTGGAGCCAATGTGCGGATGGGCGTCGACGAGGATGCGCTCCGGCGCGCCGTGGGCGACAAAGGTCTCGTAGACGTCGCGCACCGGCCCGCGCTTGGTGGCGCGGGTGTAGAGCTTGCCGTCGGAGAACGTGCCGGCGCCGCCCTCGCCGAAGCAGTAGTTAGAGTCCTCGACCACGGTGCCGTGGCGCAGGATCGGGGCGAGGTCAAAGCGGCGCGCGGAGGCGTCCTTGCCGCGCTCCAGGATGATTGGCTGCCAGCCAAGTGCGAGGGCGCGCAGGGCGGCAAACATGCCCGCCGGGCCGCAGCCGACAATGACCATGCGCTTGGCCGCGGGCCCAACCGGAGCGAGCCGGACCTGCGGAGGCGCCTCCTCGGGCAGCGGCCCGTCAATGGCCACCTCCAAGCGCAGCTGCACGCGGATCTTCCCCTGGCGCGCGTCTAACGAGTGCTTGCGCAACCTGACGCCACCGATGCGGGCGGGCGCCACGGCAAGCTTGCGCGCGGCGGCTGCGCGCCAAGCAGCCTCATCCTCCGACCGCTCCAGCGGCAGGATTACATCCACTTCCTCGACGCGCACCTCTGCCATGCCGCTGTGGTTACCCGCTGCGGCGGGTTTTCCCTAGGAAAAAACCATGGCGTTAGGCGCGGCGGGCTCAGGCGCGGTTCTTGACCGGGACCTTCCACTGGTTGACCCACTTGAAGGTGCCCTCCTCCCAGCCGTTGGCGTTGCCGAGTGAGACGAGTTCGCGGATGACGAGCTCCTCGCCCTCCATGGCGCAATAGAAGAGGGACCGGTAATACCCGCCGGCGCCGCAGTTGCGCGCGCCAAACACCGGGATGCCGCCGGGGACATTCTTATCCGTGCCGTTCCAACTGTCGGTGCGCAGGGCGTGGAGGTGGCCATGGAAGGCGGCGGTGATGTTGTAGCCCTGCAACGCTTGATAGTAGGCGGCCACGTCCGGAGCGCTCCACTCGTCGGCCTTTACCGCGTCCGCGCTGGGCACCTTGCTGTAGCGCAGCAAGTCGACGTGGTGGAGCACGACCACCGGGCGGCCGCTCTTGCCGACCTTCTCGGCGAGGTCCTTCTTGAGGAATTGCAGCGAGTCGTGAGCCTTGTAGCGGCCGACGGGCAGGTTCTCGTCGTTGTGCCCAACAATGATGCCGAGCGCGATGAAGTGAATCCCCGCCCAGTCCCACGAGTAGTGCAGCCCGCTGGCCGAGATGTGGCTAACATCCACGCGGCTCTTGTTGCGATCGAGCATGCTTTTGATGACCACGTTCATCTCGTTGATGCTGTCGTGGTTGCCGTGGATCTCGTAGACCGGGTACTTGAGCCGGCCGTCCTTGCCGGTTAGGCCGTAGTCGGCCAGCCAGGCGCTCCACTCGGTGTCCTGGCGCTGCAGGCTAACAGCGCCGCTGCCCTTGTCGCCGGAGTCGATCATGTCGCCGAGGTGGAGAACTCCGCGGATCGGCTTGACGCTGCCGCCGCCCATGTTGTCTGGGAGCGCCTGGCCGGGGAGCTTGTTGAGCAGGTCGATGACGCGCTGGTTGATGGCGTGGCGCTCCTCTTCGAGCTTCTCAGGAGTTCCCAGATTCGCCTGGTAATGGGTGTCCGAGACGATGAAGAAGGCGAGCTCGCGGCTGGACGCCCCCGGCGCAGCCACGCCCCTGAGTGGCAGGGCCATCCCCGCGCCCGCCGCGGTCAGCCCGGTTTGCAGGAAGGTCCGGCGCGTCCACTCGCGCGCGGGCGCGGCTACGGTGCCATGGTCGTCGTTGGATTGCATGAGCTTGGAATTGCGGGAGTGCGCCGTGGGCACGCTCAAACAGAGGTGGTCTACCGGCTATCAGATGGAGGCGCGGCGGCCACCACCCTGGCGCATCCCGCCGTCGACTGTCGGCATTAGGCGCGCAGGCTGATCTCGGTGCTGACCGTGTCGCCATCCGACCAGGTGTTGTTGCGCAGGCGCCGCGCCATGACCAACTGCGCCTTGCCCGTGTCCGTGGCTGAGCTCTTGAGCCGGAACACGTTGAGAAACCCGTCAGCAGGCTTGCTGTGGTGCATCGAGTCACAGCGGTAAACCGGCACGGCCACCGCGCCGGTCTGCCCGGGGCCGCGCCACGAGCTAACACGGAAGCTGTGAGAGTGTCCGCAGAGAATGCCGACGACGTTGTAGCCAACGATGAGGTCGTAGAACTTCTGCAGGTCGGCGGCTGGCCAGTCGCCCTCACCGGTGGCATCCGGTGGCAGGTGCATGGCGATGAAAACCGGCGCGCCACTCGAGCCAACAGCCTTCTGCAGGTAGTCCGCAACAAAGGTATAGCTGCCAGCAGCGGGATAGCGCAGGAAGCTGTCGCCGACGCGCATGTTGGCCTGGATGAAGTGCACCGGGCCCCACTTCCAGGCATAGTGGAGGCCATCGGCAACCACCCCGCCAAACGGCACCCCTTTTTCCTTGGGGTATTCGAACCTGGCGGAAACCGCGGTGAGTCCAACACGTTGTTTGTTGCGCGCGGAGATCCGGTCGATGATGCCTTGGACAAACCCATCCTGGTCATGGTTGCCGTAGCCCTCGTAGATGGGGAAGTCGATGAGGATGCCCTTCTCCTTGCCTGTTAGCCCAAGGTCGGCGATGTAGTTTTCCCATTGTTTGACGCGCGTGGGCATGCCGCCGATGTCTTGGCCGGTGGCGGGGTCCTTCTCGCTGCCCGCCTCAATACAGTCGCCCGCATCAACCAGTCCGACGCACTTGCCGACCGTGCCAAGGCCGCCGGGCATCTCGGTGTCGGGCTTGAGCTGCATCATGAACTTGATGTTTTCGCGGATCACCGGGTTGAGCACCACCCCGCCCTTGGTTGAGGTGTCAAACGCCAGATAGTGCGGATCACCCATCTGATAGAAGCTGAAGTCAAACGGCGCGACCGCCTCGCCCGCGCCCAGGGCGGCGGACTTGCGCCCCGCCAAGGTCATGGCCACCATCCAGGCCGAGCCGGTCTGGATGAACTTGCGACGGGTGGTTGCGGTGGAACTGATGCTCATGTTCTGTTGGGTTGGATTGTTAGCGGCGCGGCGGGCAGGCGGGTTCAGGCGCGGTTCTTGACCGGAACCTTCCACTGGTTGACCCACTTGAAGGTGCCCTCCTCCCAGCCGTTGGCCTTGCCGAGGGAGGCGAGCTCGCGGATGACGAGCTCCTCGCCCTCGATGGCGCAATAGAAGAAGGACCGGTTGGCGCCGCCGGCGCCGCAGTTGCGGGCGCCAAACACCGGGATGCCGCCGGGGACATTCTTGTCCGTGCCGTTCCAACTGTCAGTGCGCAGGGCGTGGAGGTGGCCATGGAAGGCGGCGGTGATGTTGTAGCCCTGCAGCGCCTGATAGTAGGCGGCCACGTCGGGAGCGCTCCACTCGCCGGCTTTTTCCGAGTCCGGGCTGGGCACCTTGCTGTAGCGCAGCAAGTCGATGTGGTGGAGCACGACCACCGGGCGGCCGCTCTTGCCGACCTTCTCGGCGAGGTCCTTCTTGAGGAATTGCAGCGAGT
>JBILQA010000353.1:0-3126 GCA_044373535.1 Akkermansiaceae bacterium
AGGCACCAACCGCGACCTCCGGGGATGCCGGGAAAATGCCCAGTGGTACCTCCGCGAGAGGAATCCCCCGCTCCCGGAGCACTCGTCCAGAGAGAGGCACCGCCAAGGGCACCTCGCCGGCCACGGGCGGCGACCCTGACAATTGGGCCGCGGCAGTGACCCATGCCCTAACAACCCGGAGTTCGGGCGCCGGCTCAGTGCGGCCGGCAGCCTTGAGCACGCGGAGGAGTTCTGTATGCGCGCGTTCCGCACCCGCCGCGGCCAATTCCGGGGCCTCTTGATAGCCCGCGGCACGGAGCAGCTCGGCGGCGGAATCGGGCAAACCTGGGATTTCGCTGATTTTTGGCAGTTGAGGGAGGGGGAGAATCGGCAGCTAGCTGCCGGGGCCAACGGTTGCACAATCCTCAGCGCAGCGCAGCCAACATTTCGCCCAGTTGCGCCTCCTTGAGCCGCCATTCATCCAGGCGCGCGCGCTCTTGGTCAACCACTTCAGGCTTTGCCCGGTCGACAAAGCTGGCATTCCCCAGCTTCGCCTCGCTGCGCTGGACCTCGCCGGCCACCTTCTCGAGCTCCTTCATCAGGCGAGCCCGCTCGGCGGCGACGTCAATCAAGCCTTCAAGTGGGAGATAGATTTCCCCCGCCGGGGTGACCGCGGCGGGAGTCCCCTTGGGGGCCTCAAATGCGTCATCCTGGCGGATGTCCGCCGCGCCAGCTAGAAGGGCCAGCACGTCGGTCTCGGCCGCCAGCCATGGCGCCGCGCCTTTGACGATGAAAGTCACATCGCGGCGTGCCGCGACGTTGTATTCCGCCTTGAGGTTGCGCAGCTTGCCGGCCGTTTCATAGACCGCCACGGCAACCGCCTGGGCCGCGGCGACCTCGCCGCGCGCCATTCCATCCAACAATCCAGCCGTCGGCAGCTGGGCTTGCATCAAGAACTCGCCCTCCCTGATGTAGCCCATGCGCGCCGCCAGCTCCTCGGTCACATGTGGCATGTAGGGATGCAGCTGCTGCAGGAAGCGGCTCATCACCCGGTCGAACACCTCGAGAGTTAGGCGGCCCGCGTTGCTGTCGCTTGAGCGCATGTCGGCTTTGACGGCCTCCAGGAACTTGTCGCAGAAGTCGTTCCACAGGAACTCATAGAGCCGCTGGGCAATCTCCCCGAAGCGGTATTCGGCGTAGATCTCCTCCAAGTCGGCGGTGAGCTCGTCGAGCTTGGCCATGACCTCAAGATGATAGGGACGCAGGCCAACAAGCGGCGCCTCCGCCCGGTCGGCCAGGGCGCTGGCGCCAGCCATCTGGCGCAGGCGGCAGGCATTGTAGAGCTTGTTGGCAAAATTGCGGCCTTCCTCGATCTGGACCTCGTCAAAACGCACATCCGCGCCGACCGGGGCAATCCGCAGCAGGCCAAAGCGCAGGCCATCGGCGCCATACTTCTCCATCAGATCGATAGGGTCCGGCGAGTTGCCCAACGACTTGCTCATTTTGCGGCCCTGCAGGTCGCGGATGATGGTGGTGAAGAAGACGTTCTTGAAGGGAATTTTCCCGGTGAAGCGCAAGCCCGCCATGATCATCCGCGCCACCCAGAAGAACAGGATATCCGGGCCGGTGACCAGGTCGTTGGTCGGATAGAACTTCTGCAGCGTCGCGCTCTCCTCGCCTTGGTTGGCCATGGTGGCAAACGGCCACAGCCATGAGGAAAACCAGGTGTCCATGACGTCCTCGTCGCGCACCCAGTTAGATTCATCCGCGGGCGGCGCGGTGCCGACGTGGATGTCACCTGCTGCCAGGTCACCCTTGTCCAGGCTCTCGGCGCCGCGCAAGGAATCGGCCTTGTCCTTGCGGTACCAGACGGGAATCTGGTGGCCCCACCACAGCTGGCGGCTGATGCACCAGTCCTGGAGGTTTTCCATCCAGTGGGCGTAGGTTTTTTTCCAGCGCGCCGGGCGGAATTCGATCTGGCCGTCAGCCACGGCGGCGGCGGCCTGCTCGACGCACGGGTACTTCAGGAACCACTGCATGGAAATCCGCGGCTCGACCGGGACGTCGGCCCGCTCAGAGAATCCGACATTGTTGTCGTAGTCCTCCTCCTTGACCAACAAGCCCATGTCCGCGAGCTTGGCCACCGCCTTCTTGCGCGCGACAAAGCGGTCGAGTCCGTCGAGGTCGGGACACTCCGGGCAGTTGATGCGCGCGTCGGGATGGAACACGTCGATGACCTCCAGGCCATGGCGCTGGCCGATTTCAAAGTCGGCCTTGTCGTGGGCCGGGGTCACCTTGAGCACCCCGGTGCCGAACTCGATGTCGATGTGGTCGTCTCCAACAATCGGAATGTTCCCCGCGGGGAACGCGCGCTTTACCTTGCGGCCTATCAGATGGGCGTAGCGTGGATCCTTCGGGTTCACCGCCACGGCGGAGTCGCCCATAATGGTTTCCGGCCGGGTGGTGGCGATTTCCAGGAACTCGCCCGGCGCGTCGGCGAGCTCCACCTTGAAGGTGTAGAGCTTCGAGCGCTGCGGCTTCATGATGACCTCCTCGTCGGACAGTGCCGTTAGAGACACCGGGCACCAGTTGACCATCCGCTTGCCGCGGTAAATGAGGCCCTCGTTGAAGAGCTCCACAAACACGTGGGAGACCCAGTGGGAATAGCCCTCGTCCATGGTGAAGCGCTCGCGGCCCCAGTCACACGAGCAGCCGAGGCGTTGCAGCTGGCGGAAGATGATGCCGCCGTGCTTTTCCTTCCACTCCCAGACGCGCTCGAGAAACGCGTCACGGCCGAGGTCGCGGCGCGTCTTGCCCTCCTCGTCACGGATTTTGCGCTCCACCTTTGTTTGGGTGGCGATGCCGGCGTGGTCGGTGCCCGGCAGCCAGAGCACCTCGTAGCCCTTCTGGCGCGCACGCCGCGCGAGGATGTCCTGCAACGCGTTGTTGAGCACGTGGCCCAGATGCAGGATGCCCGTGACGTTGGGCGGCGGAATCACGATCGAATAGCCCGGCTTGGCCGCGCTCGGGTCCGCCTCGAAGCACTTCCCCTCTAACCAAGCGGCAAACCACTTTTCTTCAACCGCCTGGGGTTCGTATGCTTTGGGAAGTTCGGACATCGTGCGGATGGATGCCAGAGATGGGGGG
>JBILQA010000354.1:0-3123 GCA_044373535.1 Akkermansiaceae bacterium
CGCAGACTACATCAAGGCGCGCCTCTGGAGCCTGCAACGCAGCGGCGACAAAGTGGTCTTCAAGGACCATCCGATCGACCTCGGGCCCGGCAAGGGCCGCCTCGGCCCGGTCGCCTCGTTCGGCGAAGACAACGACGGCAACCTCTACGTGGTGGACCACAATGGCGGGATCTTCCGCCTCGTTTCCAAGTAGCCGCGATGCTTGCCCGCTGTTCCATCGAGCACGCCCCGGAGATCCTGGCGATCTTCAACGAGGCGATCGCCACCTCCACGGCTCTTTACGACTACGAGCCGCGGACCCTGGCAAGCATGGGAAAGTGGTTTGAAACCAAGGAGTCAGGAAACTTCCCGGTGATCGGTAGCTTTGCCGCGGATGGCTCGCTAGCAGGCTTTGCCACCTATGGCACCTTCCGCGCCTTTGCCGGCTACAAATACTCCGTTGAGCACTCCGTCTATGTTCGCGCCGACAAGCGCGGCCACGGGCTGGGCAAGATCCTCCTCGCCGCCATCATCCAAGCCGCTCACGACCAAGACTACCACGTCCTCATCGGCGGCATCGACTCGGCCAACCACGGCAGCATCCACCTCCACCTCCAGGCGGGCTTCTCCCACTGCGCCACCATCAAGGAAGCAGGCTACAAGTTCGGCGCCTGGCGCGACCTCCTGTTCTACCAACTCATCCTGCCCACCCCCCAAGTCCCGGTGGAGCGCTAAGTCCCCGCCGACCCCTCCTGCCGTCCCGGAGGCAGAATGTTGGAGGCGGCCGGGGCTGGGCCGGGTCGACTTGCCATTCGTTTGCGAATTTTCACAGCGAATCACCGGATGAAAACCCGACTTTGCCCGTAAAACGGCAAATTTCTGGTTGCCATTGGCCAGCATTGGGTTTACTTCCCCCTCGAAAGGCGCATTTCCATGAGCAAAGAACAACTCGACGGCGCGCAGGCGCTCATCAAAACTCTCGACGACCTCGGTATCGAGTACATTTTCGGCTACTCCGGAGGCGCGGCGATACCGATTTTTGACGCCTTGGAGACGGTCAAAACGAAGATGAAGTTCATCTTGGTGCGCCACGAGCAGGGCGCGGTGCACATGGCAGACGGCTATGCGCGGGCGACGGGGCGCCCGGCGGCGGTGCTGGTCACCTCGGGCCCCGGGGCGGGCAACACGGTGACAGGCTTGATGACGGCCATGATGGACTCCGTGCCGATGATTGTCATCAGCGGCCAAACGGTCACTTGGATGCTAGGCAAGGATGCCTTCCAGGAAGCGGACATCTTCGGCATCACGATCCCGGTGGTGAAGCACAACTACCTGGTCAAGAACAGCAACGACCTTCCGAGGATTGCCCGCGAGGCCTACCACATCGCCACCACCGGGCGTCCCGGGCCGGTACTCATCGACGTGCCGAAGGACATCTCCCAAGGTCCGTTCAGCGGCGACCTAAACCCGCCCTTTGAGCTTCCGGGCTACCACCCTGAGAGTGCCTTTGAGATTTGCCCAACGGCTATCAAGGAGGCCGCCGAGCTGATTGCCAAGGCGCGCCGCCCGGTGATCCTCGCCGGCCAAGGCTGCATGATTGCCCGTGCCGCCGAGGAGCTCATGTACCTCGCCGAGACGCTGCGCGCGCCGGTGACAACCACCCTGCTCGGCAAGGGCGTCTTCCCGGAGACCCACCCGCTGGCCCTCGGGATGCTTGGCATGCACGGCACCGCCTACGCCAACAAGGCAATGATCGAGTGCGACTTGCTCATCAACATCGGCTCCCGCTTTGACGACCGGATCATCGGCCAGCCAGCCAAGTTCTGCAAGGACGCCAAGGTGATCCACATCGACATCGATCCGGCCGAGGCCGGCAAGATGGTCGTCCCCGACCTCATGATCGTCGCCGACGCCAAGGCGGCCCTCACCGAGATCAACGAGAAGGTCGGCCCGCTCGACACCACCGAGTGGCTCGCCAAGCTTGACGGCTACAAGAAAAAGTTCCCGCTTTCGTATAAGAAGCAAGGCGGCCTGCGCATGCAGCAGGTCATCGACGAGCTCTACCACCTCAGCGAGGGCAAGGCGATTGTCTCCACCGACGTCGGCCAGCACCAGATGTGGGCCGCGCAATTCTACAAGAACGCGGAATCCTACCACTGGCTCTCCTCCGGCGGCGCCGGCACGATGGGCTTCGGCTTTCCGGCCGCCATCGGCGCCCAGCTTGCCTGCCCGGACAAGATGGTCATCTCGATTTCCGGCGACGGCGGCTTCCAGATGACCCTGTTTGAGTTGGCCACCGCGGCGATCCACAAGCTGCCGATCAAGATCGTGGTGCTCAACAATCACTACCTCGGGATGGTCCGCCAATGGCAGGAATTGTTCTATGAAGACCGCACCTCTGGCGTGGACCTCGTCGGCAACCCGGACTTCTGCAAGCTCGCGGCCGCCTACGGGATTCCCTCGGTCTACATCAAGCGCCCGGCCGACGTCACCAAGCAGCTCAAGAAGGCGCTCGCCTACAACGACGGGCCGATCCTCATCCACGCCGAGTGCGTCAAGACCGACAACGTCTTCCCGATGATCCCGGCGGGCGCAGCCCTCGAGGACATGATCACCGAAGCACCCAAGACCCGCATGGCCAAGCCGGTTGGCTCCACTTAAACGGTTTCGCCGCTAGATCGCCCGCCTTTTCTAACCGCTTTTTTCCCCATGTCGCAATCCATCGTCACCACCGACACTCCGATTCCCGCCGCTTCCAACCGCGGTGCCACCCACTCGCTTTCCGTGCTGGTCAACAACGAGCCAGGCGTGCTGATGCGCATCTGCCAAGTGTTCTCGCGCCGCGGCTTCAACATCGACTCGCTCGTCGTCTCCCAGGGGCGCAACGCAAACTTCTCCCGCATGACCATCGGGATCTCGGGTGACCCGAAGGGCTTGCACCAGATCATCATGCAGGTGTCGAAGCTGATCGACGTGATCCACTGCTCGGAGCACTCGTCGGAGAACTCGGTGACCAAGGAGATGATCCTCATCAAGATCAAGTGCTCGCCGACCGAGCGCGCGCAGGCGTTGCAGATTACCGAACACTTGAGCGGCAAGACGGTTGACCTTACACCTGCCTCGATGATCGTCATGATCACTGGT
>JBILQA010000355.1:0-3110 GCA_044373535.1 Akkermansiaceae bacterium
GGTGGTGTAGTTGATGTTGCCACCGGGGGCGATGCCGATGCCGCCGACGCAGGCGGCCAGCGCGTCGGAGATGTAGTCACCGTTGAGGTTCATGGTGGCGACCACCGAGTATTCCGCCGGGCGGGTTAGAAGTTGTTGGAGGAAGGCGTCGGCGATGACGTCCTTCACCGTGATGGTCTTGCCATCCTTGGTGAAAGTCTGCCACGGGCCGGCGCCGATCTCGCTGCCGCCGTATTCTTCCTTCACCAACTCGTAGCCCCAGTCGCGGAAGCCACCTTCGGTGAACTTCATGATGTTGCCCTTGTGGACAAGCGTCAGGCTGTCGCGGCCCGAGGTGATCGTGTAGTCCATGGCCGCGCGCACGAGGCGCTGGGTGCCTTCCACCGAGATCGGCTTGATGCCGATGGCCGAGGAGTCAGGGAAACGGATCTTCTGGTAGCGGGCGGGAAAAGCCTGCTTGAAATAAGTTAGGAACTCCGCGCAGTCCTGGGTCCCTTGCTCGAACTCGACGCCGGCGTAGATGTCCTCGGTGTTCTCGCGGAAGATGACCATGTCGGTTAGCTCCGGGTGTTTCACCGGGCTGGGCACGCCAGTCATCCAGCGCACCGGGCGCAGGCATACATACAAATCCAACATCTGGCGCAGCGCCACGTTGAGCGAGCGGATGCCGCCTCCAACAGGAGTGGTTAGCGGACCCTTGATGCCGACGAGGTACTCCTTGAACGCTTCGATCGTGTCGTCGGGCAGCCAGGCCTTGCCGAGGTCGCTGACCTTGTCCTTGTAAAGGTCGTAGGACTTTTCGCCGGCGTAGACCTCAAACCATGAGATCTTCTTGGCACCGCCGTAGGCCATGGCGACCGCGGCGTCGAAAACCTTCTGCGAGGCGGCCCAGATGTCCGGTCCGGTGCCGTCGCCTTCAATGAAGGGAATGATCGGCTGGTCAGGGACGTTGAGCTTGCCGTTTTGGATCGTGATGCGGTCTCCGGCAGGCGGGGTAAGGTCTTGATATGCCATGGTACTAGGAAGGTATGCGGCGCAGGTAACCGGAGGGGTTGGGGAAAGTCAAAGCAAAGCACCCCGCAATTCCCGGCGGCGGCCGCGGCGGGGCAAGGAGCAGGATGCGAGTGAAATGTGAACAACTTGGGAACAAGGGCCAAAATCCGGTGAATTGCACCGCGATGTTGCATGAAATTCCTGCTGGCCAGGCCAAACGGCGAGTTTGGTTCCTCGTGGGGGTGGTGGTGCGGTGACCCGTTTGAGGTTTTCTCTCAGGCGTTTGGCCACCGGGCTGAGCGGGTGAGGAGTCCCGCGCAGGCGCTGGAACCCTATGGACCAGAAGCACTGAGCCTTTTTCAGGGAACTCCCGGAGGGCTGCTTCCATGGGGAATCCGGCGCACGCGCCGCATCCGGGCCGGGCGCGCGACCCGGTCGGGTGCGCACCCACGGGGAGGCACGCTGGGCGTGCAAAGCGTGCCGGTGGCGGCAAGTGGCTGCGCGAGCCGATGTGAATAACTTGGGCGGAATCCCAAGAATCAGCGGGTTTTTGGCTGCCTAGCCCTTGATTTCCAAGAGCATTTGCGGGTTGCTCGGGAACTTCTTGAGGAAGAACAGCAGGCGCTCCATCGCCTCGGCCGGCCGGTGGCCCGAGAGGCCGCGGCGGATGAGGTTGATTTTTTGGAGCATGTGGTCGGGCAGGAGGAGCTCCTCGCGGCGGGTGCCGGATTTGAAGATGTCCACGGCCGGGTAGAGGTACTGTTCGGCGATCTTGCGGTCCAGAACGAGCTCCATGTTGCCGGTGCCCTTGAACTCCTGGAAGATGGCGTCGTCCGCGCGGCTGTTGGTCTGGATCAGGGCGGTGGCCAGGATCGTCAGGGATCCGGCCTCGCGCGTGTTGCGCGCGGCGGCAAACAGGCGCCGCGGCACTTCCAGCGCCCCAACATTGATGCCGCCCGACCCGATGCCGCGGCCCCCGCCGCTGCGCATCGACGTGTTGTAAGCACGCGCCAGGCGGGTGATGGAATCCATCAGAAGGAACACGTGCTCGCCGGCCTCGACCAGCCGCTTGGCCCGCTCGATGCAGATTTCCGCCAGGCGGCAGTGGTTGCGTGGCCCCGCGTCGTTGCTACTGGCGTAGATCTCCACGCCCGGCAGTGCGCGCTTGAACTCGGTGACTTCCTCCGGCCGCTCGTCCACCAACAGCACCATGAGGTGCAGCGTGTCCTCGTAGCGCTCGCGCACCGCTTCGGCCAGGTGGAGCAGAATGGTCGTCTTCCCCGAGCGCGGCGGCGAAACGATCAGCCCGCGCTGGCCTCGCCCAACAGGCGTGGCCAGGTCGATGACCCGCGTGGTGTAACGGTTAGGGTCGGTCTCGAAGCTCAACCGCTTGTTGGGGTTGATCGCCTTGAGTTCCTCAAAGGCGGGGAGCTTGCGCGCGGCGTCGGGCTCGAGGTTGTTGATGGTGGTGATCTCAACGAGCTGCGGTCCGCGTGGGCCCTCTTGGGAGAAGCCCTTGATCCAGACGCCGAGGCGCAGGCCAAAGCGGCGCACCAGATCCGGGGAGACAAAGACATCGTCGCGGGCTTGCTCGAAATCACGGTCCATGCGGCGCAGGAAGCCGAAACCCTTTGGGGCAAGCTCAAGCATGCCGTCGACCTCGGTCTTGGGGCCTTCCAGCACGCTTGGGCGGCGGTCGTCGGCGCTGTTGTCGGCGTCGCGGTTGCGGTTGTCGCGCTGGTCGCTGGTGCCGCGGTGGTCGTTGGAGCGCTGGTGGTCATTGGGGCCGCGGTTGTCGCGGTTGTCGCCGCGGCCTTTACGGCGGCGGTCGCGGCGGTTGCGGCTCTTGACCGGGCCGCCGCCGGCAACGCGTCCTTGGCGCGGTGGGTCTTGATCGGAGTTTTGCGCACGGTCGCCCTCTTGTTGGCCTTGCTGGCCTTGCTGGCCTTGTTGGCCTTGTTGGCCTTGTTGGCCTTGTTGGCGGTCTCTGCGCTGACGGTTGCCCTGCTGGCGCTCACCCTGCTGGCGCTCACCCTGCTGGCGCTCACCCTGCTGGCGCTCACCCTGCTGGCGCTCACCCTGCTGGCGCTCACCCTGCTGGCGCTCACCCTGCTGGC
>JBILQA010000356.1:0-3105 GCA_044373535.1 Akkermansiaceae bacterium
TCGGCCCGCTGTTCATCTTCGCCATCGCCTCGCTCTCCGTCTACGGCATCACCATTGCCGGTTGGGCATCTAACTCCAAGTTCCCCTTCATCGGCGGCGTGCGCTCCACCGCACAGATGATCTCCTACGAGATTGCCCTCGGACTTTCCATCATCCCGGTGCTCCTCTTTTTCGGCGAGCTCAACCTGTCTAACATCGTCGAGTACCAGGCCGCCCACGGCTGGCTTCTCCTGCCGCTGTGGGACAACGGCGGTGGTCCGGGAGCCCTGCACAAGGCGCTGATGTGGATCCCCATGTTCATTTCCTTCCTAGTCTTCACCACCTCGATCTTTGCGGAAACCAACCGCATGCCCTTTGATCTTCCTGAATGCGAGACCGAACTCGTCGGCGGCTACCACACCGAATACTCGTCGATGAAGTTCGCCATGTTCTTCATGGGTGAGTACGCCGCCATGGTCGTCGGCTCCGCGCTCATCGTCACCCTGTTCTTCGGCGGCTGGTCGATCGGCTTCGGACTGGACCAGCACTTGGCCGAAACCTGGTTCGGCGGCTTCATCCACCTCGGCGTCTTCCTCGCCAAGGTCATTGCCTTCATCCTCTTCTTCATCCTTGTCCGTTGGACCGTGCCGCGTTTCCGTTACGACCAGCTCATGCGCCTTGGCTGGGTGGTCTTCTTTGAAGCGGCCCTCCTCAACGTCTTCCTGGCCGCCCTGATCATGGCCGCACCCCACCTGCCGCTGGCTGTCACCGTCGCCGGTTTCCTTGTCCTGGCCATTGCCACGGCTCTCCTCATCTGGATCGCCAAGCGCTTCGAGGCACCCCGCCCAAAGCATGCCTAACCCATTTTCCTCTCCACCACCATGGCCGTCATCAAAGTCCAGCGCCCGAAACTCTCCTTCGGTGAGAAGATCTACTTCGGCGCTCTCATCAAAGGCTTCTTCCTCACCATGAAGCACGCCGTCGCCTCGCTGCGCGGCAAGGCCCGCGGAGCCAAAGACATGGCATCCTCCGGCCTCGGCGTCACCATGCAGTATCCCGAACAAAAGTGGGACGCCCATCTTCCCGAATACTACCGCGGCGCCCCGGCCCTCGTCACCGACGAACAGGGCCGCGACCGCTGCGTCTCCTGCCAGCTTTGTGAATTCATCTGCCCGCCCAAGGCCATCCGCATCACCCCGGCGGAAATCCCTTCCAACGATCCTTGGGCCAAGGTCGAGAAGCGCCCCCTCGAGTTCGAAATCGACATGATCCGCTGCATCTACTGCGGCATGTGCGAGGAAGTCTGTCCCGAACAGGCCATCTTCCTGCGCAAGGACTACGCCATCACCGGCACCTCCCGCAAGGACATGGTCCACGATAAGAAAAAACTCTACGAAATCGGCGGCGTCCGCGTCGGCCTGGTCAACAAGTGGAACGACCTCAAATGACGCCTGCTAGGCGTTCGGCCCGCTTCGGCCTGAAAGCCAACCATTAGCCAACTGCTCCCATGCCCGCCGCTCTCTTCTACTTTTTCGCCGCCGTGATGATCATCGGCGGAATCTCCGTTGTCGCCCTGCGCAACCCGGTTTCCAGCGCCATGGCCATGGTCGCCTCTTTTGTTGGTCTTGCCGCCCTGTTTGTTGGCCTCAACGCCTACTTCGTCGGCATCATCCAGATCCTCGTCTACGCCGGCGCCATCATGGTGCTGTTCATCTTCATCATCATGCTGCTCGACCTCAAGACCGAGGCGAACCTCAAGCTCAAGGCCCTCCCGGCCATTGGCTGCCTGTTCATCGTCATCATCTTCACCATCCAGCTCGTCGGCGTGCTGAGCAACACGCCCAACAAGATGCTCGCGCCCCTCGACTTCCCCGCCATTGCCGCAGCCCCCGGCTTTGCCGAAGCCCACCCTGCTGGCAGCGCCATCCACCGCGCGGTCACTGCCACCGAGCCCTCCCTGCCCGACGTCCACCTCATCGGCCATACCCTCTTCAATGGCTACAACCTGCCGCTGCAGATTGTCGGCGTCCTGCTGCTAGTCGCCACCGTCGGCGTCGTTGCCCTCTCCCGCCGCCAGACCGAGTAAGAACCTCCATCTAACGTTTTTCATGCAAGCCACCCTCAACGACTTCCTTTTTGTCTCCGGACTTCTGTTCGCCATTGGCTTGGCCGGCGTGGTGCTGCGCCGCAACATCATCGTCGTCTTCATGTGCCTTGAGCTCATGCTCAGCGCCGCCAACCTGACCCTCGTCGCCTTCTCGCGCTTCAACGGCACCCACGGCTTGCCCGACTACAACGGCCAGGTCCTGGTGTTCTTCATCATCACCGTTGCCGCCGCCGAGGTCGCTGTTGGCCTCGCCATCATTGTTGCCCTCTACCGCGCCCGCCAGACGCTCCACACCGACGAGCTCAATTCGCTGCGGGGCTAACCGCTTTCCGAACCACTCCGCATGAGCACCCTTGCCTGGCTTCTCCTTGCCCTGCCGCTTCTAACAGCCGCGGCGATCCATCTGTTTTTCAAACGCAACGCGTTCCTCTCCTCGCTCCTGGCCACCGGCTCGGCCGCGGCCTGCTTCGCCATCGCCGTGGTTCTCCTCAACGGCAACGCGACGGTCGAACCGCTCGCATGGGCAAGCATTGAGGGCTTTGTGGGCATCAACATTGGCCTGATCCTCGACGACATGGCCACCCGGATGATGATCATCGTCACCGGAATCGGGCTGTTAGTGCATGTCTTCTCGTTAGGCTACATGGCCAAGGACCCCGGCAAGGCGCGCTACTTCTCCGGTCTGGCGCTCTTCATGTTCTCCATGACCGGCATCGTGCTGGCGGACAACTTCATCATGATGTTCATGTTCTGGGAGCTCGTCGGCCTCAGCTCCTACCTGCTCATTGGCCATTGGTACCAGAAGAACTCGGCCGCGGATGCGGCCAAGAAGGCCTTCCTGACCAACCGGATTGGCGACTTTGGCTTCATGATCGGCATCCTGATGCTCTGGGCCATCACCGGCAGCCTGAGCTTCAGCGACATGTCGATACCCGCCGGGGCCTCCAGCGGTGTGGTGGGTGCGGCCATCCTGCTGATTTTTGCCGGCGCCATGGGCAAGTCCGCCCAGGTACCCCTTC